>DASUXE010000349.1:0-4156 GCA_036378075.1 Gammaproteobacteria bacterium | reverse complement strand
ACGCGTGACGATTCAAACCGTGCCCACATATACAGTCCGGCTTTGAGCCAGGAAGAAACACAACGTCAGTTACTGGGGAAATTGCGTCAACATGCATTCGGCGGTTCCACCTTGCAACTTGTGCTGCAGGCACTAGGTTCGGGCGAACCCGCGACGCAGGAAGAACTGGCGCGGATCCGCAATATCATCGCGGACCTGGAAAACCGGTAACCATGCCCCAACTGTTCAGCCCCGGAATTTCCGAACTGGTCGTACGCGTCGGCTGGACCTTGATACATTTCGTGTGGCAAGGCGCCATCATCGGAATCTTGTATGCAATATTGCGGTTCAACCTGCGCCGAAGCAGGCCACAAGTACGCTACCTGCTCGGGTTGATTACCCTGTTTACGATGGCTTGCATACCGGCGATAACGTTTCTCTGGCTTGCGCCAGCGCATGAACCGATAACTGCCCGGATTGCGCAAGACGCGAACACCGCGGAATTAGTCCTGACCGGTGCGCTGAGCCCCGCTTCGACCAACTGGCTCAGCATGCTGCTGCAATGGATAACCTTTACGTGGCTCGCAGGCGTAGTCCTGTCCAGCACCCGCGTAGCCTGTGCCTGGACAGCCGCGTTGCGCCTACGTGCCGAATCATATATTGATCAACCCGACATCTGGTCACCTCTGTGCAACCGCCTCTGCACGGTCTTCCACGTGAATCGCCAAATATCTTTGGCACTTTCCACTCACGTGATTACCCCGGCGGTGATTGGTTGGCTAAAACCGGTCATTCTCATGCCACCCAGCATGCTGTCAGGTCTTTCCATCGACCAGATCGAAATGATCCTGCTCCACGAGCTGGCGCACATCCGGCGGCATGATTACCTGTTCAACGCCTTGCAGATGGTTCTGGAAACGCTGCTGTTTTACCACCCTGTCGTGCATTGGGTCTCAAATCAGGCCCGCGTTGAGCGGGAATACTGTTGCGATGACATGGTAGTGGAGTTCTGTGGGGACAGAGTCAGTTATCTGAAAGCACTGGCAACCCTCGAAACCAACCGGGCCGAGTGGGCTTCGGTGATGGCCGCCAATGGCGGATCGTTGCTGAGGCGGGTTCAGCGCATCGCTCGGCCCGAAAACAGTGATCGGGTCAGCATATGGCCCTTGATACTGTCAGCCGTGACTTTGATAGGGGCCACGTATTCCATCCATGCGGAACTGATGCCCAGTCGCGCCCAAGAGGTGGCAACTGCCATTGCAAGTGGCCCCGCGAACGCCTTGGCGACGACCGCGAAGTTTCCGAAACTGGTGGCGGGTCCGACGATTAACCGGTTACGCATCGCAGCGGCGCCGCCTGCAGCAATCCCGCGAACCACAATTGTCTTGCCTTACCCGCATCCGGTCCGGATTGAAACCATCGACACACTGACCGTTGATCTGCTCAAGATTCCGGACATAACTCTGCTGCCACCACTTCCGGCTCCGCCACACAGCACGTTGGTCGCAAACTATGCCCCGATACCTATGTATCCCTACGAACAATTGCGTGATGACACTTCAGGGCGCGTTAAGGTCAGGTTCAGGGTGACGCAGAGGGGCTATGTCGTCGACATATCGACTCGCGTTATCGATGGGCCTGCGGCATTCTCGGATGCCGCTCGAACAGCGATATCCCGATGGAAATTCAATCCGCTCCGGTTGGGACACCAATCACCCATGCCGGATGTTGAGCTGACAATGGTATTTACCCCCAAAGCGAGCGGAGAAAGCGGGATCTGTGTTCAGGAGACTGGCAGCCATATATGCCACCGCTATCGCATCAGCGTGGAAAATGCCAGCGCAAGTCTGAAATCCGGAAATTCAGCCTTGTTTGCCAAAAACGACCCGCAAGGACATGCGTCCATTATCCGTAAGGATGCGAAGGGGTCCATCTGCAACTGGAATCTCCGTGCGGGTTGCGTTTCGACAAGATACCCCGCTGACTGGCAACCGCCCGTCACCCACCCTTCTTCAATCTATGCGCCGCGCCCGCGCTATTCAACCAACCCACGAGCGGGCATTTCTGAACATCCGCATCCAGGGTGAATCTTCGCCCAGTTCGCGTGGGCGCCACGACATCTGCACCGCACGAAACACCCGCTCCGGATGCGGCATCAGCAGCGTAAAGCGGCCATCGGTATTGGTAATCCCGGTAATACTGAGCGGCGAACCATTCGGATTCGCTGGATAACGAGAAGTCACGCGCGCCTGATTGTCGACAAAGCGCATAGTTACTCGCGTACTGGCCAGCAACTTCTGCGCGCCATCCGGATTGGAAAATTGCGCAAGACCTTCACCATGGGCCACGGCAACAGGCATCACGCTGCCTTCCATGCCGGCAAAGAACAGCGATGGTGACGGCAGCAACTCCACCAGACTCAAACGCGCTTCGAACTGTTCCGATGCATTGCGCACAAAACGTGGCCAACCTGCGGTACCGGGAATCAGGTCGCCCAACCCCGCCATCATCTGACAGCCGTTGCACACACCGAGACCGAAACTGTCCTGCCGGGCAAAAAACTGGCTGAATTCATCGCGTGCGCGGGCATTGAACAGAATGGATTTGGCCCAACCCTGCCCCGCACCCAGCACGTCGCCGTAGGAAAAACCGCCGCACGCCGCCAGACCCTTGAAATTCCCGAGGCTCACGCGCCCTTGCAGGATGTCGGTCATATGGACGTCCACCGCGGTAAAGCCGGCACGATCGAAGGCTGCCGCCATTTCCATCTGGCCGTTGACGCCCTGCTCGCGCAGGATGGCTACCAGGGGCCGCACGCCTTTGGCGATGTAAGGTGCAGCGACATCCTCGGCCGGATCAAAAGACAGCTTGACCTGCAAACCGGGATCTTCAACATCGAGTTTGCCGGCAAATTCCTGTTCCGCACATTCCGGATTGTCACGCAGAGCCTGCATTTGAAAGCCGACTTCGCTCCAGGCACGTTGCAGGGTGACGCGTGATTCGTCAATCAGGTTCTTGCGTTGCCGACTGAACACCAGCCGGTCGTCCTGGCGCGGGGCGCCAATCATGTGCACGCAATGTTCCAGCGCATGCCGGGAAAATACTTCTTCCACCGCAGCCAGATCCTGTTTGCGTACCTGTACTACCGCGCCCGCCTCCTCCGCAAACAATGCCGCGACCGGATCGTCGCCCAGCGCATCAAGATGTGCTTCGAGTCCGCAGTGCGATGCGAATGCCATCTCGCACAAGGTCACGAAAAGCCCGCCGTCGGACCGGTCATGATAGGCGAGCAGCCTATTTCCGCCGATCAGTTCCTGAATCGCAGCAAAGAAACCAGCCAATAGCGCCGGATCGTCGATATCCGGAGGCTCGGCACCGGTTGCGCCATGAACCTGAGCAAGACATGATCCGCCAAGACGGTTGCGCCCCGCACCGAGATCGATCAACAACAGACACGAATCTGCCCGGTGATCCAGCAACGGCGTCAGCGTATGGCGAATGTCGTTGACCGGTGCAAAGGCGGAGACCACCAGCGATACCGGTGCGGTCATGGTCCTGCTGACGCCATCCTGCTCCCAGACCGTTTTCATTGAAAGCGAATCCTTGCCGACCGGAATCGCGACGTCCAGTGCCACGCATAACCCACTGATAGCGTGCACGGTATCGTAGAGCGAGGCGTCTTCGCCGGGTTGACCACAAGCGGCCATCCAGTTGGCAGACAACCGAACCTTGTCGAGCGTGCCAATGTCCGCGGCAGCAACGTTGGTGATTGCTTCGGCCACTGCCATGCGTCCGGACGCCGGTGCATCCAGCACCGCGATCGGCGCACGTTCGCCCATTGCCATGGCTTCGCCGTGATAACCGTCATAGCTTGCAGCCGTCACTGCCACGTCGCTGACCGGAACCTGCCATGGGCCTACCATCTGGTCACGAGCAATCATGCCGCCAACCGTACGATCGCCGATGGTGATCAGGAATCCCTTGTCGGCAACTGTCGGCAGACTCAGCACGCGCATTGCGCTGTCGCGCAAATCCAGCTTGCCGGTATCGAACGGCTGCTTTGGTGAATCAACGCGTGCAACTTCGCGCAGCATTTTCGGTGCTTTGCCGAGCAGCACCTCCATCGGCATATCCACCGGACGCGCCTTGAATTGCGGATCCAACACCACCAGCATCT
>DASUXE010000348.1:0-3784 GCA_036378075.1 Gammaproteobacteria bacterium | reverse complement strand
CAAGTTCAAACCGGTAGCGAGCATTCGCTACCACGGGCTCGCCATTACGTGCATCCCGTTCCAGATTCAATCCATAGCCGATTGCCTGCAGCAGCCGCAGCTCAAACATCCGCAGTCCGGCTTCGAGCTTGGCCGGGTCCGGGATAGTGGCCAACGTTTCAGCATAGTGATCATACAATTCCGGCTGTGGATCATGCCGTGCGGTGAGACACAAGAGCAGTTCATTCAGATAGAAGGCCGCCATAAGCATTTGGCCACTCAAACCCCGTGTGGCGCCTGTGGATTCGACCTGCACCAGCGTGCCTAATTCGCCCCGCAAACTCCAGGAAAGCGCCAGAGGCCTGAATGGGCTCAGCAAAGCACGCCACGGGGATGACGGCCTGCGAATCCCACGCGCAACCAGCCCCACACGCCCATACTCGCGGCTGAAGATTTCGATGATTCTGCTGCTTTCTCGCCAGGCCCGCTGATGGAGCACGTAAGCAGGCGTCAACGTAACCCGTTCCGTGGTTCTCATGTGTCCTCGATGCCGAACTGCCGCAAAGCGCGTTCGTCATCGGCCCAGTTTTGGCGCACCTTGACCCAAAGCTGCAGGAACACTTTCTTGCCGAAAACTTTTTGCAGTTCAAGTCGCGCGCCACGCCCGATCTTTTTCAACAATTCACCGCCATGCCCTATGACAATGGCCTTCTGGCCGTCGCGCTCCACCCAAATCGTTGCACCGATACGCAGCAACTTGGGTTCGTCGCTGAACTCATCCACCTGTACCGCCACGGAATAGGGAACTTCCTGTTGCAACGCCAACATTAGCTGTTCACGGATGAATTCCGCTGCACGCGCCGCCTGTGTCTGATCGGTAACCTGTTCCCGTGGAAACAACGGCGGCGATTCAGGCAGATGCTGGACAATCTGCTTTTCCAGTTCATCCAGGTTATCACGGTGCTCCGCCGAGATCGGTACCATGAAGAGAAAATCCGCTTTGCCTTGCAATTCCTGAAGGTACGGCAATAACTGCGTACGGCCGTGCAATATATCGACCTTGTTTATGATCAGACCCAATGGACGGCCAGACTGCACACATTGGCGCAATACCCAGTCATCCTGCTCGGTCCAGCGTAACGCTTCAACCATCATCAAGACGATATCGGCATCGGCGATCGCGCTTGATGCCGACCGATTCATGCGGCGATTGAGCACCCGTTTGCCACCGGAATGAATACCGGGGGTATCCACGAAAATCAATTGCGCAGTATCGGAATTACGTATACCAAGCACCCGATGCCGGGTGGTTTGCGGTTTTGGCGAAACAATGCTGACCTTGTGTCCGACCATGGCATTGATCAGCGTGGACTTTCCGACATTTGGACGGCCGGCAATCGCGACGAACCCGCAACGAAATGTAGTGTCAGCCATGATTCAGTGCCGCGAGCGCCTGACGCGCCGCTTCCTGTTCCGCGCCGCGCCGGCTCGATGCCTGGCCCGTGGTGCGCACCGAACTGTCCTGCAACACGCAGCTGACCCGGAAAGTCTGAGCATGCGCCTCCCCCGTTACAGACTCCACTTCGTAAACGGGTAAAGCCAGATTGCGTGCCTGCAACCATTCCTGCAGGCGGGTTTTGGCATCTTTCAGTTGTTCCTGCGGCAGCGGATTGTCCAGTCGCTCGCGAAACAGGCGCAAAATCGTCTCACGCACCACCTCGAAACCGGCATCGAGGTAAACAGCACCGAATACTGCCTCCAGCGTATCCGCCAATATCGACGCCCTGCGGTGTCCACCGCTTTTCATCTCACCGGGCCCAAGAATCAGACACTCGCCGAGATGAAGCTCGTTAGCGACGCCGGCAAGCGCATCCTGATTCACCAGGCTCGCGCGCATGCGGCTCAGGTCACCCTCTTCAAGTTCCGGATAGCGCATGAACAATGCTTCCGCGATCACCATATTGAGCAGCGAGTCACCCAGAAACTCAGCCCGTTCATTATTGCGGCTACCTGCACTCCGGTGCGTCAGCGCCTGCCCGAGTAACGAAGGATCACCGAAATTGTGGCCCAGCGCCTTTTCGAGTCCCGAGTACCCGCTCTTCAATGTGCGGCGACCTGATAAACCTTGTGAAAATGCGCGATCAGGTCCACATTCGCCACAAACCCGGTGCGCGCGTCGTAGTCCAGCGTCAAAGTCAGATTGTTAGTGTTCGGATCGGTGCCAATTTTTACGTTGTCTGCCGAAATCACCTCGACATCATTGACATTGAACTGCTTCTCTATGGCCGAATGAATGCTGGAAGCCGAAGTGCCTTCTGCCGTGTTCTTGGCGACATTCGTCAATGCCGCATTGATTGTCATGTAGTCCATATATACTGGAACCAGCTTGAATCCGAACAGTGCCACAAAACCGATCAGCGCAATGAGAATGACCCAACTGATCATGGTGAGGCCAGCCTGACTATTACGGGTATTCATGTGTAAATCTCCCATGCTTGTGTTTCGAAACAATTCAATGTATCGAGTCGCCAACACGGCTCCATAAACCGGAATCCCCGAAGGCGTCCCAGTTCATCCAGATAAAAAAGGCCTTGCCAACCAGATCCTTCTCCGGCACAAAACCCCAATAACGGCTGTCCCAGCTGTTATCGCGGTTATCACCCATCATGAAATACTCATTTGGCGGTACTGTCCACTCGCCTTCGCGACTGGTATAACCAGGCAACGTCAGCGTACCGTGAGTCACATTATCCAGCTGCTCCTCATCAAGCTGCGCGCCCATCGGATTAGGACCGTCATAGGAACCCTCCATCTGCCTGGGCATCGCCACGCCGTTGATATACAACGTTTTGTTCCGGTAGACAACATGATCGCCCGGCAATCCGATCACCCGCTTGATGAAATCGGTACCCTTGGATTTCAGAACTTCCTGCATTGCGCATTCCGACTGGGCCTGACAGAACTTCAGCGCGGATTTTTCGGGAAAATGAAACACCACCACATCTCCCCGTCGCGGCTCACCGATCTTGACTATCTTCTTGTGCAGCACCGGCAATCTCAGTCCGTAATCGAACTTGTTGACCAGAATAAAGTCGCCGACCAGAAGGGTCGGCACCATCGAGGATGACGGAATATGGAATGGTTCAAGCAGAAAGGAACGCAACAGCAACACGATCAGCAATACCGGAAAGAAAGATTTGGAATAATCGACCAGCACCGGATCACGTGGCCTGCTGGTGGCGCCATCGTCTGTCTTTTTGCTGGCCTCTTCCAACTTGAGGTTCTTTGCGTGACGGGACTTGGTGAAAAACAGAATGTCCACCAGCCAGACCAGCCCTGTCAGCAACGTCAGACCAGTTAATATCGCTTCAAAATCGAAATCCATCTTCGAAATACCCTTAAGTTTAAGTTCTCATTTTTTGCTGACTTGAAGTACAGCAAGAAAGGCTTCCTGGGGAATCTCCACTGTACCGATCTGTTTCATGCGCTTCTTGCCTTCTTTCTGCCTCTCCAGCAGCTTGCGTTTTCGCGTTATGTCGCCGCCGTAGCACTTCGCGGTGACATTCTTGCGCATCGCCTTTACAGAAGTGCGCGAGATGATGTGCGAGCCGATCGCCGCCTGGATGGCTACTTCGAACATCTGTCTTGGGATCAGTTCCTGCATTTTTTCGCACAGTTCACGGCCCCGGCTGTAGGCGTGGTCCTTGTGGACGATAGTGGATAACGCATCAACCTTGTCGCCGTTGATCAGCAAATCGAGCTTTACCAGCGGCGCAGCCTGAAATCTTTCAAAACTGTAGTCAAA
>DASUXE010000347.1:0-7073 GCA_036378075.1 Gammaproteobacteria bacterium | reverse complement strand
TTCGAAAGCATGTGCACTTCGTCGATCAGATAGACCTTGTAGCGGCCACGCGTGGGCGCATACTGGACGTTATCGGTCAATTCCCGGGTATCGTCCACGCCGGTTCTCGATGCGGCATCCACTTCGATCAGATCGACAAAGCGGCCGGCATCGATCTCGACGCAGGCACTGCACTTGCCGCATGGCTTCGAGCTTACGCCCAGTTCGCAATTGAGCGACTTGGCAAGAATGCGCGCGATGGTGGTCTTGCCGACGCCGCGGGTACCGGTGAACAGAAAAGCATGATGCAGGCGATCATGATCAAGCGCATTGACCAGCGCCTTGAGCACGTGTTCCTGGCCGGCCATCTCCGCAAAATTCCGGGGGCGCCATTTTCTCGCAAGGACTTGATAGGACATGGGAACGCGTTCTGGTGAGTGGCTGCGCGGCTTCAAAAAACCGTGTATTGGTACTTTACCAGAGGCTGCAAGCGAGCTGAACCGAATCCGGCGGATGGGTGGCAGCCTGTACCAGCCGCGCCCCGGCACTCGAGGTTACTGCTACCGCTGCTCCCTTCCGGGCCTGACGGGGTTGACAGCTAGTCGTCGCGGGGAAGCCGGCACAGACTGCCATGGAAACGGGCTTCGCGGTCCAGCCTGACTACGACAGATATACGGCTTTCGGCCCGGTAATCGATTTCGCAGCAGACTGACACTGGCAACTGCAGGAATTCATCGCCATAACTGGCGGAGAGGGCGGGATTACTCCGGGCATCCTGCCCTCCACCCTTCGGGCCAGTGCCGCTGTGCGGCACTGTTCAAAATCGCTCCTGGCGATTTTGTCGAACCCCCTGATCACAACATCGCGGGTTCGAACCCGCCCGGCATGCAAAATTCAATGCCGCCGCAGATTCAATTCATCGCCATAACTGGCGGAGAGGGCGGGATTCGAACCCGCGATACGGGGTTACCGTATACACGCTTTCCAGGCGTGCTCCTTCGACCGCTCGGACACCTCTCCTGCAAACTGATCATCCGGCAGACGGCTGGTCCCGCCGTTACCGCACTCTCCACCCCGGTTTTCAGGGCGGGCAAGGTTACCCGATGGGTCCACCACTGGCAACCGCCGGCGGCGCAATTGTGCTTGCCGCAGGAACAGCGTTTGGCGGTGCCACGGGCATGGTGCTCCCGGGCGCCGGTTTGGCTGGGGCTGGGGACGGTGCCACCGCCTTCGGGGTAACGGACGACGCCGGGGTAATGACTTCGGGAGGTGTCACCAAGCAGACGCCACTGGCGTCCCGATCGGTGCGCTTGCCGCTCGCAGGGATTTCTCCGGGAATGGCAAAGCTCGGATCAGGCGCCGGCACGCTCAGACCCGCAGGGGTCTTAAGCGGTGCACCTGCGGTATTGTTGTAATAAGGATGCGGATCGCCACAGGGCAGACTGCCACAGCCGCTCAGGGCGAGCACGGTCAGCAGACCGGAAGCTGACACAAATTTGAGCATGATGTTTTCCAGGTGGAGGTTGGGATCAGGTTATGTCCGCCGCGGCCATCGCGGCGCGCACAGTCTCAAAGCATGCAGGTGACAACGGCGTAAGTGGAAGCCGTATGCCGGCCGGAATCCGGCCCATCTGTGCCAGCGCCCATTTTACAGGTATCGGACTGGTTTCGACGAACAAATCCCGGTGCAGGGGCGCCAAACGCCGGTTCAACTGTTCGGCCCGCTGGCGGTCACCGGCGCAGGCGGCGGCACACATTTCGTGCATGAGCCGGGGCGCGACATTGGCGGTGACTGAGATCACACCGCCCCCGCCCGCCAGCATGAATTCCATTGCCGTGGCATCATCCCCGCTGATCAGCAGAAAGCTGTCGCCACACAGGTCGCGGATCGCGGCTGCGCGTTCCAGTTTGCCGGTCGCCTCCTTGATGCCGATGATGTTCTTGACTGCTGCCAGCCGGGCAACCGTCTCGGGCAGCATGTCGGTAATGGTCCGGCTCGGCACGTTGTAGAGGATGATGGGCAATGACACCGCATCGGCGATGGCACGGAAGTGCAGGTACAGCCCTTCCTGGGTGGGCTTGTTGTAATACGGTGTGACCAGCAGCGCCGCCGCCGCGCCAAGCATCTGTGCGCGGCGCGTCATTTCAATTGCATGCGCGGTGTTGTTGGAGCCGGTGCCGGCAATGACCGGCACCCGGCCAGCTGCAATCCTGATGCAGTGCTCGATTACCTGAAGATGCTCAGGCACTTCCAGGGTTGCGGATTCACCGGTCGTCCCCACTGCAACAATCGCATCCGTGCCTTCCGCAATGTGCCAATCCACCAGCGCGGCCAGGGAATCGAAATCCACCCGGCCGTCCTCGGCCATGGGCGTCACTATCGCCACCATGCTGCCCTGAAACATCCGCGCAACCTCACTGTAAAGAAGCCATGTTACCGGTCTCCGGGCATGCGCCTCAAGCGCGACACCGGACGGTTGCGCAGCGTAGCAAACCGGGTAGACTGCTAGGCACACCTCACGCAACAGGATCCTCCGCTGCGAGCCCGACTCAAACAGTTACTGGTGGTCTCCGCGCTGGGTGAAGACCGGCCGGGCATCCTTCACGATTTTGCCCGTGCGGTGCGTGATTGTGGCTGCAACGTGGCTGAGAGCCGGATGACCGTGCTGGGCGGCGAATTCGCGATGCTGCTGCTGGTGTCCGGCAACTGGAACAACATCACCAAGCTGGAAGGCACCCTGCCCAAGCTCGAGCAGCGCCTCGCCCTGACCATCTCCGCGCGCCGCACCAATGAGCGCGAACCCCGGCACAATCTGCTCCCTTACGCGGTGGACGTCGTCTGCCTCGATCAGCCCGGGATCGTTTTCAACCTTGCAAATTTCTTCGCCGAACGCAAAATCGGCATCGCCGACGTCGCCACCCGCAGCTATCTTGCAGCACATACGGGTGCGCCGATGTTTGCAGTGCAGATGGCGGTGAACATTCCTGCCGACCTGCATATTGGCGGCTTGCGGGAAGAATTCATGGATTTTTGCGAAGAGCTGAACCTGGACGCCATCATGGAACCAATCAAGGCCTGAACCGGACAGGAGGCACATTTGCTGAGAATTGTCACTGCTCCAGTACCTGCACCCCGCCTCTGCTTCAGCGTGCGTCTGACGTTATCTTTTCACTCTGAGGTCAAATCATGAGCAAGCCTGTCGTCGGCAAGAAAGCGCCCGATTTCGAACTGCCCGCCACCCGCGACCAGCACCTGAAACTGTCAAAGCTCAAGGGAAGCAACGTCGTGCTGTATTTCTATCCCAAGGACAGCACCCCGGGATGCACCCTCGAAGGCCAGGACTTCAGGGACAACTACGCAAAATTCAAGCGTCGCGATACCGTGATACTCGGCATCTCGCGCGACAGTCTCAAATCGCATGAGAACTTCTGCAGCAAACAGAAATTTCCGTTCGATCTGCTATCGGATGCCGACGAGAAAGTTTGCAAACTGTACGATGTCATCAAGGAAAAAAACATGTACGGGCGCAAGGTGCTCGGTATCGAACGCAGCACTTTCCTGATCGACGCCAAGGGGGTGCTGGTCAGAGAATGGCGCAAAGTGTCGGTCAAAGGACACGCCGCCGAGGTACTGGATGCCGTCAAGGCGCTTGCAAAATAATCTGCTGCCAAACCGAGGGGAACCAAGCTGTGGCAAAAAATCAGGCACGCCAGCGTTTGTATGTACTCGACACCAATGTGCTGATGCACGATCCAACCGCAATTTTCCGCTTCGCCGAACATGACATTTTTCTTCCCATGGTTGTCCTGGAAGAACTCGATGCCGGCAAGAAAGGCATGTCGGAAGCTTCCCGCAATGTGCGCCAGGTCAGCCGCTTCCTCGATGAAATGATGCACGATGCAAGCAAGTCTCAGATCGACGCCGGGCTGGTGATATCCGGTCCGCATCGCAGTGCCAGTGCCGCAGTCGCATCGGGACGGGTCTTCTTCCAGACCGAAGCACTACCATCGGCACTGCCCGACCTGCTGCCTGGCAACAAGCCGGACAATCACATCCTCGGTACCACCCTCGCCTTGCAGGCGAAATACACCGATCGCCGTGTCACGCTGGTATCAAAAGACATCAACCTGCGAATCAAGGCGGCTGTGCTGGGCGTTCACGCCGAGGATTATTTCAGCGACAAGGCGCTCGATGACGTCGATCTCCTGTTCACGGGGGTCACCGAATTACCGAAAAATTTCTGGGAGCACCACAGCAAGGACATGGAATCCTGGCAGCAGGAGGGGCGCACCTATTACCGTATCCAGGGACCGCAGGTGAAAGAATGGTTTCCCAATCAGTTCCTCTACAGCCAGCCCGACAATTTTGAAGCCGCAGTACGCGAACTGAACGAACGCGGCGCGCTGCTGGAATTGACCCGCGATTATCGCAGCATCCGGCACACGGTCTGGGGAATCAATGCCCGCAATCGCGAACAGAATTTTGCGCTCAACATGCTGCTGGATCCCAACGTGGATTTTATTACCCTGCTGGGCGCCGCCGGCACCGGCAAGACCCTGCTGGCGCTGGCCGCCGGCCTGGCGCAAACCCTGGAACAGAATCGCTACCGGGAGATCATCATGACCCGCGTCACGGTCCCGCTTGGCGAGGACATCGGCTTCCTGCCCGGCACCGAAGAGGAAAAAATGACCCCCTGGATGGGTGCGCTGATGGACAACCTGGAGGTGCTTACGCAATCCGGGGAAGGCGGCGAATGGGGCCGCGCGGCAACCAACGACCTGCTGCGCAGCCGCATCAAGATCAGGTCGATGAATTTCATGCGCGGCCGGACCTTCCTGAACCGCTACATCATCGTCGACGAGGCTCAGAACCTGACCCCCAAACAGCTCAAGGCACTGATCACGCGCGCCGGCCCCGGCACCAAGATGGTCTGCATCGGCAATGTTTCCCAGATCGACACGCCCTACCTCACCGAGACCACCTCGGGGCTCACCTTTATCGTTGACCGTTTCAAACAATGGCCGCATTCCGGGCATATCACCCTGATGCGCGGCGAACGCTCCAGGCTGGCGGACTTCGCCTCTGATATGCTCTGACACACTTAAAAACAGGCTCCAGGCCAAGGGCCCAGGGGGCGGGTACTGACAACACCGTCTGCCTGTGCTTAAATCACCCGGCCCTGTAAGCCGTCTCATTGAGGAAATATCGATGAAGAAAAAGCAGTTTGCCCTGTGGACCTTCCCCCTGCTGGCGGCCGCGGTTGCGGCAAGCCTGCCCGGTGTGGCGTCGGCCTCGAACTTCCAGCTGACCGAGCAGAGCGTCACCAGCCTGGGGCGTGCGCACTCAGGTGGAGCCGCGGCAGCCGAAGACGCGACCTCGATCTGGTACAACCCGGCGGGTCTTTCTCTGCTCAATGATTCGGAATTTATTGCCGGTGCCAGCGTGATCCGCTTCGGTGCCGATTTCACCAAGACCAGTGCGACGGATGCTTCCGGCCAGCCACTGTCCGGTGGCGAAGGCGGTAGCGTTGGCAAGCTCGGCGCCGTACCGATCATTTATTACTCCACGCCGATCAACGACAAACTGACATTCGGTATCGGTCTGGGCGTGCCGTTCGGATTGGCCACCAGTTATCACGCGGATTCGATCTTCCGTTATCAGGCCATCTACACGGCAGTCACGGTGTTGAACCTCAACCCGACGCTGGCTTACAAGTTCACGGATCATTTTTCGGGCGGGTTTGGCCTCGATATCCAGAGTATGGACGTGAAACTGACCAACGCAGTCGACTACGGCGCGATTTGTTTTGGCAAAGTAAATCCGAGTACCTGCACAGCCATGAACCTTACCCCGCAGGGTCATGACGGGTTTTTCGAAGCCGACGCCAAAGATAGCTCCTCGTTAGGATACAACTTCGGTCTGTTATGGAATTACGATACTTATCGAATTGGATTTTCGTATAGATCCAAGGTCAAGCATTCGTTGAGCGGTAATGCGACCTTCACCAACGTCCCGAGCTTGTTCTCGGCTCAAGGGTTATTCGCAAATCAGGGTATCTCGTCAGACTTCACCACACCGCAAATGGCATCCCTCAGCGGTATGTATAAACTCAACGATCAATGGTCACTGTATGGCGACTGGAGTTACACCGGTTGGAGCAGTTTCGATAGGCTGACAATCAATTTCGCCAGCTATGATCCGACCACACAATCAGGCCAGCCGCCGTCAACCGTTGACGAAGGGTTATCGAACGTTAATCGTTTCAGTTTCGGTACCGACTACAAATACAGCGACAGTTGGACGTTCCGTGCCGGCGTGGCGCTGGACAAGTCTCCAGTTCCGAATCCGACCGCCGCATCCAATACCACCGCAAATGACACCAACGCCAGTCGCAGCGCCCGTCTGCCGGACGCGGACCGCAAATGGCTGGCATTCGGTGCGACCTGGCGCGTCTCCGACCACAGCCAGTGGGATATCGGCTACGCGCATCTGTTCATCAACGGTCATATTCCCTTCAATCAGGTCAATGCCGGTGGCGGAGACCACATTGTCGGTCAGTACAATGCAGACGCCGACATCCTTGGTGTCTCGTATCGGTACCGCTTCTGAGGCAAACCGATCTTTGAGCAGCTCAAGGCCCCCGGCCCATCGGTCCGGGGGCTTTTTTATATTGCGTGGGGCGTAATTCGGCAATTTCCGCGGTCAAATCGGCAGCGGATACTCCGGCGCCGTCATCGTGTCCGACGACCGTGCGATAATAGCGAGGTGGTTTCTTTAGCCTTGATTCAGGAGGCATGTGGCTAAGTTGCGATCGTACATGCGCCATTTCTTCTACGGAACGCTCGCCCTGCTGCTGGCCATGCCTTCCGCGTTCGCGGCACCCCAGGGTGACGGCATCTCGTCGTCAAGCGATTTCAATCTGCCGCAAATCGGCGAAGCCGGTGCCAATTCCGTCACGCCGGAGCAGGAATATCAGGCCGGGATCCAGATCATGGATCAGCTCCGGAATGGCGGTGCCATTCTTGATGATCCACTGATACATGAGTACATCGATAACCTGGGGCACCAGCTGTCTTCTCACAGCGACAATCCG
>DASUXE010000346.1:0-2946 GCA_036378075.1 Gammaproteobacteria bacterium | reverse complement strand
CTCGAGCGTGCTCCAGTTCGACTACGCCGGTCTGCGGGTCAACCTGCTGGACACGCCCGGTCACGAGGACTTCTCCGAGGATACCTACCGCACCCTGACCGCGGTGGATTCCGCGCTGATGGTGATTGACTGTGCAAAGGGCGTTGAGGAACGCACCATAAAGTTGATGGATGTCTGTCGCTTGCGCGATACGCCCATCATGACTTTCATCAACAAGCTGGATCGTGAAGGCCGCGATCCGATGTCATTGCTCGATGAAGTCGAATCGGTGCTGGGTATCCGCTGTGCGCCAATCATCTGGCCGATCGGCATGGGCCGTGCGCTCAAGGGTATTTATCATTTTACGGAAGACCGCATCTACAGCTACGAAGGCGAAAAGATGGGGCGCCTGGGTGAAACCCGGGTGATAGACGGCTTGATGAGCGATGCCGCCGGCACATTTCTTGGCAATGACGCCGATGCCTTCCGTTCAGAAGTCGAACTGGTACGCGGTGCATCGCATGCGTTCGACATTGCAGAATATCTGGCCGGCCGTCTCACGCCGGTGTTCTTCGGTTCTGCGATCAGCAATTTTGGCGTGCGTGAACTGCTCGACACATTTGTCGAGTATGCACCAGCACCACGTCCGCGCGCCGCAACCACCCGCACCGTGCAAACCACGGAAGAAAAGCTCACGGGGTTCGTATTCAAGATCCAGGCCAACATGGATCCACAACATCACGACCGGATTGCCTTCGTGCGGTTATGTTCGGGCCGTTACACTCCAGGTATGCGTGTCAGGCATGTACGCATCGGTCGCGAGATCAAGATTCCCGACGCGTTGACCTTCATGGCTTCGGAGCGCGAGCGCGTAGAAGAGGCCTATGCCGGCGATATTATCGGCATCCATAACCACGGCACGGTCGCGATCGGCGACACCTTTACCCAGGGCGAGGAGCTGCAGTTCACGGGCATTCCCAACTTCGCACCGGAACTGTTCCGACGCGTAGTGCTCAAGGACCCGCTCAAGGCCAAGGCGCTCAACAAGGGCTTGGATCAGTTGTGCGAAGAAGGCGCCACCCAGTTGTTCCGTCCGCTGCGCAGCAACGAATTGATCCTTGGTGCGGTGGGCATGCTGCAATTCGACGTGGTGGCGTTTCGTCTCAAGAGCGAATACAGCGTCGATTGCATCTTTGAGAGCGTGCCGGTGGCGACCGCGCGCTGGATAGAATGCGCCGATGGCAAGAAGCTCGAGGAATTCCGCAACAAGGCCTTCGACAATCTGGCGCTGGACCATGCAGGCAGCCTGGTCTACATCGCGCCGACCCAGGTGAACCTGCAACTGACGCGGGATCGTTGGCCTGACGTGCGGTTCCGCAAAACCCGAGAGCATGGTGTGGAGAGTACAGCGGCTGTCTGACGGCGTGGCCGCTGCAAGCGCTTCCTGATACGCTACCGGCGCTGTTTACCGGGAGCCGCAACATGTCCTCAACGCTGAGTCGCAAGGTAACAGGCTGGGCCTCGTATTACTGGGGCAACCATGCCTTCACGACCTCGATCATGACGGTATTCTTCCCGATTTTCTTCAAGGACTACTGGAGTCATGGTGCGGATGTCACCGTTAGCACCTTCCGGCTCGGTATTGCGAATTCGATCGCTAGCCTGGTCGTTGCCGTGTCCGCGCCGGTGTTGGGAGCAATCGCCGACAGCGGCGGCCACAAGAAACGTTTCCTGATGTTTTCGGCGTTCATGGGTTCGGTGTCGGTGCTGGCACTGCATTTCGTGAGCAAAGGTGCATGGGAATGGGCGGTGGTATTTTACGTACTCGCCTCCATCGGCTACTTCTGGGGCAACGTGTTCGGGGATTCCATGCTGGTGAGCGTGGCGGAGCCCGGCAAGCTGGATCGCACCTCCGCGATCGGCTATTTCGCCGGTTACCTGGGTGGTGGACTGTTCCTGGTGCTGGGCGTTGCCATGAGCCTCAAGCCGCACTGGTTCGGTCTGGCGGACGCCGCCACGGCAGTACGCTGGATTCTGGTATTCACCGCCATCTGGTGGGCAGCCTTTGCCTTGCCGCTCATGTTCCTGGTACCTGAACCACCGGCAACCGCTACCCGCCCGGGTTTCGCGGCCGCAGTGCGAAACGGGTTTGGACAAATTGTCACCACCTTCCAGCATGTGCGGGCCTACCGGCCGGTGTTCATGTTCCTGGTTGCGTACTGGGTCTACATTGATGGCGTGAATACCGTCATCCAGATGGCGGTTGATTACGGCAAGGCTATCGGCTTTAGCACCAGCGACCTGATCCTGGCGGTGCTGCTGGTGCAGTTCATCGGGGTCCCCGCGGCACTGGTATTTGGGCGTATCGGTGAGCGTATCGGACCGAAGCACGGGATATTCATCGGCCTGGCAGTCTATGTGCTGGTCTCGGTATTTGCGGCGTTCATGCGTCATTCCATTGAATTCTTCATCCTGGCGGGGCTTATCGGGCTGGTGCAGGGTGGCGTGCAATTGCTGAGCCGCTCGTATTATGCCCGGCTGGTGCCGATGGAACGGGCCGGCGAATTCTTCGGTTTTTACAATATGCTGGGCGAGTTTGCTGCCATTATCGGGCCCTTTCTCATTGGTTTGGTCAGCTACGCAACCGGCAGCCCGCGACTTTCGATCCTGTCGGTGATTGTGCTGTTTGCGGTGGGGGCATTCCTGCTGGCGAGAGTCGAGATGCCAAAGGCAGAGAATCCGGCTTAATTGGGGGTGATGAGCCCCTATTCCGGGCTGGCCGTGGCAAAATCAGGTGATGGGCTAGGGCATTCCGCCGGCGCCCGTTGACTGGAGGGCCATTATGAAGCGCTTGTGTCTGAGTTTGATTCCGACCCTGCTTACCGTTTTGCTGGCCGCGTGCAGTTCGGCCAAGCCGACCTTCGCCCTGATCGGTGTGCCGGAGCGATTTTCCTATACGGACAGTGC
>DASUXE010000345.1:0-2542 GCA_036378075.1 Gammaproteobacteria bacterium | reverse complement strand
CGTGGCGCGCCGCCGCTTCTGGGTCAGCCTGTTGCTGTCGCCCGCGATCCTGCTCGCATTCATCTTCGTGCCGGCAATGATCCAGCATTTCCAGAGCGCGCAGAACTACAGCGTGGTGGATCATTCCGGCTGGATGCTGCAGGCCGTGGACCAGCGCATTGCCGCGGACGATTACGCGCGCCTGCTCAATCTTGCCGCACACACGCCGCCGGCGGACCGTCCCAACTTGCCGGCTGTGCTGGCGACACTCGCGCCTGCGGCTGCAAAAATGACCGATGAAAGCCTTCGCGCGCTGGCGCAGGCACTGATCAGCGGCGCGCCGGTACCGGACGCCGGTTCCGCGCTCGACATCTGGCAACAACGCGCCGCACTCGCCAGCTGGTATCGGTCGCTGTCCGCCGAACAGGCCGGCAAACTCGATCGGGGTCTCGACATCGCGCGCTTTCATCGCGTTGAGATGGCGCCTGCTTCGCTGCGCGACGCGGTCACACAGGGCACACTGTTCGCCTGGTTTGAACTGCCCGCCGATCCCTTGCTGTCCGACGCGAAATTCACCTACGCTTCGCGCAACCTGACCGACACTGATTTGCGCGACTGGTTCGGCGAACAGGTTTCCGCGGTGGTGCGCGCACGCAAGGCGACGCAGACCGGCTTGTCCGCCGACAAGGCGAAGTGGCTGGAACAGGCGGTGAGTTTCGACAACCAGCTGGTGACCGAACACGGCGCCAGCACCGCCACCGCGGCGCAGAAAGCCGCGCAATGGCTGCCGGCCGGTTATGTGTATCTGCTGTTCATTTCGATCATGCAGATCGCGCAGCTGCTGATGATGTCCACCATCGAGGAAAAATCCAATCGCATCGCGGAAAGCCTGCTGGCCGCGATCGAACCGTCCGACATCATGGCCGGCAAGACCCTGGGCGTGGCCGGTGTCGGCGTCACCATGGTGGGCGGCTGGCTGATCCTGATCCTCGGTCTGCTGACGGCGTTCGGCGGTGCGTTCCAGCTGGGCGGCGTCGCGGCTGCGATTCTCAACGGCATCTCGGTCTGGAATCTGGCCTGGTTCCTGGTCTATTTCGTGCTCGGCTTCCTGCTGTATGCCGCGGTGCTGGGCGCGATCGGCGCATCGGTCAACAACATCCGCGAGGCGCAGCCCTACATGACGCCGGTGATCCTGTTCCTGGTGTTGCCGGTGATGCTGATGGTGCCGGTGGCCAAGGATCCGGGCGCAATCTGGGCGCGGGTGTTGTCCTACTTCCCGCCGCTGACGCCGTTCCTGATGGTAAACCGTTCGGCGGCACCGCCGCCGCTCACCGATTACATCTTCACCACGCTGCTGATGCTGGTGACAGTGAGTCTGGCGCTGTATGCCTCGGGACGCATCTTCCGCGTCGGCTTGCTGAATAACGGCGCGCCGCCCAAGTTCAAGGAAATGCTGTCGTGGCTGCGGGCGCCGCAGGGCCCGCCGGTGGCGGATTCAAAATCGGCGGAGTGAGCACGGATGCGTTCAGTTGTGGCCGAGGTAATCCGGTAACACCGCTTCCAGCGGCGTCGGGGTGATGCCGAATTGCTGCAAGGTGTCGGCACTGCACACGCTGTCGAGTTTGAGCGAGCGGTAGTTGTCGAGCGACAGCGGTTTGCCGGGCAGCCATTCCATCACCGCCGCCTGCAACCAGCCCGCCCACTGCGGCAAGCCGATGATCCAGCGCCGCAGCCCTGAGGCGCGCGCCGCCAGGCGCACCAGTTCCACCAGTGTGTAGTGTTTGGGTCCGCACAGACTGTAGCGTTTGCCGAAAGTGGCAGCGTCGGCATAACTGCGCACGAATGCCTCCGCCACATCGCCGACATACACCGGCGCGAATCTCGCCCGCGGGCAGGCCAGTGGGAACACCGGCATCAGCTTCAGCAGACCAGCAAACCGGTTCATGAAACTGTCGCCCGGACCGAAGATCACACTGGGCTCGAACACCGTGACGTTCAGTTTGTCGGCCACCGCCAGCACCCGCCGCGTGGCTTCGCCCTTGCTGCGCAGATAATGACTTGGTGCCTTGAGATCGGCGTTGAGCGCGCTCATGTGCAGCAGACGCTGCACGCCGCTCGCAATACAGGCATCCAGCACGCGCTGCGCAAGTTCGACATGCGCGCGTTCGAAGCCGCGACCGCGATGGCCGCGTTCGTTGAGAATCCCGACCAGATTGATGACGCCCTCGCAACCTGCGAATTCGCGTTGCAGCACTGCGGCATCGAATACATCGGCTTCGATGATTTGTACCCCCGGCAACACCAGCAGTTCGCGATGCCGCGCACTGGAACGCGTCAGCAGTTTGATGTTGAAACCGCGCGCGGCGAAGCGCGTGACGAGATGTCTGCCGACGAAACCGCTGCCGCCGAGTATGCAAAGTTGTGGCCGTGTCATGAGTTGCCTTTGACGATCAGACGCTGGCCGCAAGCATAACGCGTTGCTCAATGCTTGCGGTTTGCAGCATCGGCGAGGTTCGACGCATCCGCCGCGGGAATGCTTCCCAGCCGCGCAGTCAGTGATTGC
>DASUXE010000344.1:0-2659 GCA_036378075.1 Gammaproteobacteria bacterium | reverse complement strand
TGGTGATGTGAACGTGGCCGAACCGAAGGCGCTGATCGGCTTTGCGGGTCAGCGGGTCATCGAACAGACTGTGCGCGAAACCCTGCCGGAAGGTTTTCAGCGCAGTGAATTCCTCCTTGAGCATGGTGCGCTCGACATGATCGTGGATCGTCGCGAGATGCGCGATCGTCTGGCTGCGTTGCTCGCCATGCTCACCCGTCAACCGGTGCCGAAAGAAAACGCGGAATAGTCCGGCTGCGTGTGGCGACGGCGTCCGTTATCGAGGCACCGCAGGCGCAGGGACTGGCGCGCAATCAGGGGATCGACCTGTTGCGCGGTTTGTCGATTCTGCTGGTGATACTCAATCACATCGGTTTGCGGATTCCATTGGCGCGCACGGCGCTCGTTTCTGTGCTTCCGCATCGTCTGCTGGTGGCTTTGAATTACAACGGATATGAATCCGTATTCGTGTTTTTCGTCATCTCAGGGTTTCTGATTGCCGGCAATTCGCTGCGGCGCTGGGGTGCGCTGCAGCACATCAACTTGAAAGCGTTTTACGTGCGGCGTTTCGCCCGCATCGTGCCTTGCCTGGTGCTGCTGGTGGGTGTGCTGAGCGCGCTGGATCTGCTCGGCGTTCAGGACTACATCATCAAGCACGCCAATCAGTCGCTGTGGCGCGCCGTGGTCGCGGCGCTCGGGTTGCACCTCAACTGGTACGAGGGACGGACCGGTTATCTGCCGGGCAACTGGGATGTGCTGTGGTCATTGTCAATTGAGGAAGTGTTCTACGTCGGTTTTCCGCTGGTCTGCCTGCTGAGCCGGCGTACCTGGGTGCTGGTGCCGCTGCTGGTGGTGTTGGCCTTGTCATTGCCGGTGACCCACGCGGCGTTGCGCGGTAACGAGATCTGGCAGGAAAAAGCCTACTTTCCCGGGATGGCTGCAATTGCGGCGGGTGTGCTGGGTGCGCTGCTCGTCAGGCAAGCTGGTATGCCACGACGAATTTTTACTTTGTTGCTGAGCGGTGCCGGTGCGATCGGTCTGGCGGCAGTGCTGCTCGCCGGAGATGTTCTCTGGCTGACATTGCGGGACGGCTATATGCTGTTACTGACATTTTCTGTGCTGTGCCTGGTAAGCGGATTGTACTGGCGGGAGGAAGCAGGCTGGCGACATGCCTTACCCGGTTTCGGCTGGCTGCGCGCTTGCGGCCGTCTCAGTTATGAAATCTATCTGACGCACATGTTCGTGGTTTACGCCGCTGTGCGGCTGTTCAGAAATCTGGGTGGCGATATGCAGTCTGCCTACCTCTGGTACCTGCCGGTGATTGTATTGTGTTGGGCGCTCGGCTGGCTGGTGTCCCGGTTTATCTCGGTACCGCTGGATCACCGGTTGCGCAAGGCATTGCTGGCAGGGTCAACATGAATACGACAACCGCACCACCGTTCACGAATCTGCCGGACTGGCTTCGCTGGCAGGAGCAGTTGCATCCCAATGCGATCGACATGGGACTGGAACGGGTGCAGCGGGTGCTGGAGCGGATGCAGCTGATGCGGCCGCCGTTCCGGGTGCTGACGGTCGGCGGCACCAATGGCAAAGGTTCCTGCGTGGCCATGCTCGAAGCGATCCTGCGCGCCCGCGGTTACAAGGTTGGTGCATATACGTCGCCGCATCTGCTGCGCTACAACGAGCGGGTGCGAGTGGCGGGCCGCGAAGCCGGCGACCGGGAATTCTGTGAATCATTCGACCTGATCAACAGCGCGCGTGGCGATATCAGTCTGACGTATTTCGAGTTCGGCACCCTGGCGGCGCTCGACATTTTCCGCAGGCATGCGATTGATATCGCCGTGCTCGAAGTGGGCATGGGCGGGCGTCTGGATGCGGTCAATGCGATCGAGCCGGACGGTGCGCTGGTGGCCTCGGTCGGGTTGGACCATCAGGAATGGCTGGGCCCGGACCGCGACAGCATCGGCTACGAGAAAGCCGGCATTTACCGCAGTGGTCGTCCGGCGATCTGCGGCGACCGTGACCCGCCGCCGCGTTTGATCGAAACCGCGCATCAGCTCAACGCGAAGCTGCAGGTACTGGGCCGGGATTTTGACTGGTTTGCATCCGGGGCCGGATGGGGCTGGCACGGCGGCAATATCGAATGCACGGATTTGCCGCTGCCGGCCTTGCCGGGACGGGTTCAGTTTGACAACGCTTCCAGTGTCATTGCCCTGCTGCAGGTGTTGCCCGATCTGGACGTTGGCGAAGCCGCGATCCGCAGCGGTCTCGTCAATGTCACGATGCACGGGCGCTTCGAGCGCATTCCCGGGTCGGTGGAACTGGTTTTTGACGTTGCGCACAACCCCGATGCTGCAACCGTGCTGGCGGCCAATCTCGCCGCAAATCCGGTGACCGGCAGGACGTTTGGCGTGTTAGGGATGTTTCGAGACAAGGCAGTTGAGGAAGTTGCCTTGAGACTTGCTCCGGAAATAGATGCGTGGTTCGTCGGTACTCTCGACGGACCTCGCGGACAAACTGCGGCAGAACTCGCGACCCGTATGCGCAAGACAGCGCCCGCGGTTGTGGTCAGCGAACACCCGGGGGTGACTGCAGCCTGGGAGGCCGCATGTGCGCGGGCAACCGCCGGGGACCGGGTGGTGGTATGCGGATCGTTTCAGACAGTGGCGGCGGTGCTGCG
>DASUXE010000343.1:0-2968 GCA_036378075.1 Gammaproteobacteria bacterium | reverse complement strand
CTGGCTCGCAGTGCGGTTAACAATCAATTAGTAGCGCGACTGTCCAGCACACGGTAAGCAAGCAGCTTTGTCTGATCATTCACAAGCGCCCAGGCAAGCGCATATCCCCAAACAAACAGCGCCCAGCCCCATCCAATTGGCGTCATGAATACGCCATAGACCGCCAGCACGGTTGCCAGCATCTGGGTGCCCAGGACCGCGATCCACAGGATCTTAGCCGGACGGATTGACCAGAACGGCCCACGTGTCCGGGTCAGGAAAATGGTCAGATGGCCGGCCACCGACAGCTTCAGATACATCAGGGTCTGGATGTGCGGCCGGTCCAGATGAAATATCCGCTCGCCGAGATAAAACAAGGCGAACGCCGAGACCACGCCCGCAACGCCCAATACCGTGGCGATGCTCAGCACGGTGCGCATGTCCCAGGCTTCCGGTTGGGCCTTGTAACGGACGTTGTCATAGGCAATGGACAGGATTGCGCCATCGTTGAGCAGTGCCAGGATCACGATCATGACTGCGGTCAGCGGATAGAAGTTGAAGATCAGGATCGCGAGGGTCATGAACAGCAGTACACGTATGGTTTCTGCAATACGATAAATTGCGTAGCTGTTCATGCGCTGGAAGATGCGGCGACTTTCCTTGATGGCGTCGATGATCACTGACAACCCGGATGTCAGCAGCACGATCGAAGCGGCGGCGCGTGCTGCATCCGTTGCACCGGAAACCGCGATGCCGCAGTCGGCTTTCTTGAGTGCCGGTGCGTCGTTTACGCCGTCGCCGGTCATGCCGACGATGTGACCGCGGGATTGCAGCACTTCCACAATCCGGAATTTGTGTTCCGGGAAGACCTGCGCGAAACCATCGGCCTTTTCAATCGCTTCCGGTTGCTGCGCAACATTCGCCGTGTCTTTTTCATCCAGCACACGCGCATCGAGAATGTCCGATCCCAATCCCAGCTTGCGCGCGGTTTCATGCGCGATCGCCAATTGATCGCCGGTGACCATCTTGATGCCGACGCCCATTTGTCGTGCCGCGACAATGGTGGCTTTGGCCTGTTCGCGTGGCGGGTCGAACAGCGGCAGCACACCGACGAACTGCCAGTTACCGCTTGCGTCGCTGCGTGCGACCCCCAGCGAACGATAACCGCGCGCCGCGAATTCATTGATGGCCTGATCGACACCGGTTTTTACTGCAGACGCATTGGCGGACATTTCAAGTATTACCTGAGGTGCGCCTTTGGCGACTTTCAGTTGCGCGCCCGATGCATCCTTGACGATCGATTCCGTATGCTTGTGTACGGGGTCAAACGGCTGGAAATGCACCATTTGATAGGCGTTCAACGCACTCTGATCTTTCAGACCGCCGATCACCGCCAGATCTATGATGTCGTTATCTTCGGTACGCGATGCCAGCGCAGCGGCGAGTACGACTTCGTCGGCAGCAACGCCCGGCACGCTGAACGGCGTGCCGAGTGTCAGCTTGTTCTGTGTGAGCGTGCCGGTTTTGTCGGCGCACAGGATATCGACACCGGCCAGTTCCTCGATGGCGGCCAGACGGGTGACTACCGCCTCCTCTCTCGCCAGCAACCGGGCGCCGACCGCCATGGTCACGGAGAGCACGGTCGGCATCGCCACCGGAATCGCGGCGACGGTCAGTACCAGTGCAAACTGCACCGTGGTCAGCAGATGGTCGCCACGCAAGAGTGCGACGACAATGATGATTGCCACCAGTGCGACAGCCAGCATGAGCAGATAGTCGCCGATCTTCAGCACCGCACGCTGAAAGTGACTGGTGGTGTGTGCTTCTTCTACGAGGTGCGCGGTTTCGCCAAAATAGGTGTTGTGGCCCGTGGCGTAAACCATGGCATCGATTTCACCTTGCCGGACAATCGAACCCGAAAAAACCGGATCACCCGGATGCCGGCTGACCGGCAACGATTCGCCGGTCAGGGCGGATTGATCCACTTCGATCGGATCGCCATCCAGCAGCCGTGCATCGGCGGGTACGATATCGCCGAGCCGTACCCGAATGACGTCACCGGGTACCAGTTCGCGGGCGGCAAGCAGAGTCCATTTGTGATTACGCAGCACCCGGGTCTTGAGTGCGAGCTTGGCCTTGAGCGCGGCAATCGCATTGCCGGCCTGATGTTCTTCCCAGAAACCGACACTGGCATTGGCAACCAGCAGCACCAGAATGATGCACATATCCGCCCAGTGCCGGACCACGGCGGACAGGATCACGGCACCTTCGATCATCCAGGGAATCGGCCCCCAGAAATACCCAAGAAACTTGAGTAACGGATTTTCTTCCTGCTCTTCAATGCTGTTGGGGCCGTATTGAGTGAGCCGCGCTTGCGCATCCGTATCGCTCAGGCCATCGGCTGAGGCCGACAGCGTACGCTCCAGCTCCGGCATGCCGAGCGACTTGAGATCAACAGCGTGATTGCCAACCGCATGCGGCTTTGAAACGGTTTCTTTGTTCATTGTTTCTACCCGTCAGTGTGACGAGATCTGTGCGCAGCCTAACAAGGCAACATGCTCGTTTTTGACGACGTGAACCGGCACCCGCCGGGTGATGTCCGATTGCGCCGATTTGTCGTTGAAGGCGTTGATGAACCGGCAGCTTTCCAGCGGGGAAAGCAGATTCGGTGCGATTCCACCGGTGAGATAGATACCGCCCATCGGCAACATTGCCAGCGCCAGATCGCCGATCGCATTGCCAAGACAGTCAACAAACAGGTCGAGTACCAGGCGGGCGAGCGCATCACTCTTGCCATTGCCGGTTGCCAGGCGCGTGATGTCCATGGCGCTGACGGGAGAGGTGTGCGTGTGGCCGGAAATTTGATCGGATTGCAGCATGAAATCATAGATATTCAGCATGCCGCTGCCGGAAGCGACTGCCTCTATCGTGGTCGGACGGTCATGCGCGTGCAGGTACTGCCACAGCGCATTCTGTTCCGGTGTGCGCG
>DASUXE010000342.1:0-5309 GCA_036378075.1 Gammaproteobacteria bacterium | reverse complement strand
GACGGAAATCAAGGATATCTCGACCGGCGATCTCGGTGGCGTGCCGGGACGCATACACCTATCACAGGGACAGCTGTGGATGACGCTGCCGGCCAAGTCACGCATCGCTGCGGTCGAGCTTGCAGACGGCAAGTATCAGGTGGCGACCACCGTGTCGACCGTCGATGCTGCTGGCCATGCCATTCTACCGGCAGATTTCCTGCCAATTGACGGCGGCATGCTGGTATCGAGCGGTGAAGGTGGCACGGTGTTGTTGTACCGCCCGCAGGCGGATGGCGGTTATCTGCCGACCGGCCAATTGCGGCTCGCCTATCTGATCCGGAACGGAAATCTGTTCGCCGGCCAGATGCTGCTGCGCGGCCAGACACTGTATGTTGCCGGCGGGCAGGGGGATTTGCAGCTATTCGATATTTCGGCGTGGCTCGACGGCCGCGATCAGGCTGACATCGGGCTCAAACACTATTTCTCGGTAACCGGCGCGACCAACGCCATTGCATTCGGCGGTCAGGCACTGTACGCCGGAACATCGTTTGTTTACGTCAACAGTCAACCGGCTGAGAATCCGCTAGACGTGGGTGCGCGCGTGCAGCAGTTGGGCGGCGCGCTCGATACCATTGAAAATGATGTCTTGACGATCACCGATCAGGATCCGGCGGCACGCGGATATCTGCCAGCCAATGCCGCCGTGGAAATTCAGTTCAATCGGATATTGGATCCGACACAAGTCAGCCAGTTCGGCGACACATTGTTGACTGTTGAACTCAATGGAGCAGCAGTACCGGGATTCGTCTCTTCCATGATCAATCATGACGGAACGCGTCTGATATTCCGGCCTAAAGATTCATTCCAGGATGACAAGGAATACCGCGTCAATATCTCAGGTGCGCTGCAGGATCTGAACGGAAACACGCTGGGTAACGATTACTCCTTCAGATTTGTGGCGGTGGCTGCGGCAAGCCCAATTATCGACAACCTGCAACCGCGCTATGGCAGTTGGCGTGGTGGCAGCACCGTTACGCTAACCGGTTCCAACTTCGATACGAACACTGCCGTCTCCATTGGCGGCGTGGCCGTGCCTGCGGACGACATCCTGGAAGTTCGCGGCGACGAGATCAAATTCCGGTTGCCGCCGCTGCGCGCACCGCCTGCCGACAACCTTGTGGTTGGCCTGAGCGTGGCTAACGGCAAGCTGCGCGAATTCCAGGCCGGGGCATTCACGTACGTTACGGACCCCGCCATTCAGTCGGTTGGTCTGTATGACCCCACTACAGGCACATTCCAGGCAGGTAACACACGTCTTCAATATAACGCCGGTCAGTATGTTGCCGTAACCGGCAGTGGCTTCAGCTACATTACCCATGTCAGCATCAACGACAAGCCGGTGTCCGGCGCGACACTGGTCGCCCCGGACATGTTGGTATTCCAGATGCCGGATCAGACAGTCGGGCCGCTCAAGCTCGCGGTTTCAAATCTGCCGGACAATTCCGACGCGGTTATCAATACCGATCTGTATATCGAGTTGACCTCGTCCAAGCGCGTATCAAAAACCGGTGGCAGTTATCGAGCCGGTAGCCTGCTCATGTTGACCGGAACGGTGAACAACGACACCGCTGCAACGATTTACACAACGCAAGACGGTGCCGCACCCGTCAAACTGTCGTCAATCGATTTTGGTAGCGATACCGTGCATGCGGCGGCACTGTCTTCGCAGTATGCGATCTTCAGCGTCGGCAGTGACAATCAATTATGGGTGTATGACCTGAGTAACGTTTATGCACCCATACTGATCAACCGTATTCCGAACGCCGATGGCATTCCGCATATCCGCTTGGAAATTTCCGGGAATTCGTTTGTCAGCTATGCCAGCGACGCGATTCGCGTTGGCCAGTTGCACGGCGCTGGCTGGCAGACATTCTCGCTGAATACCACAGACATGGCGGTCGAGAACGGTTATCTCTATCTGTTGTATGTCGATCATGTTGAGGCACGGGATATTACCGCGCCGGGACAGGTCGTTGCATCGTATAACTTTACGTCAGCGCCCACGCGGTTTGTTGCGTCGCCTCAGCGTCTGCTGCTGGAAGGTGCCAACGATGTTGAAGTGCTGGATACCGGTGGTATCCCGGATGGTGGCGGTTTTGTGTCATTGGGCGACGTGCCGGTGCCGGGACTGGTGGAAGCACGCCTCAACGGTGAAATCATGGCAGCGCTGACCGCACCCGGTGGCGGGTCTGCAAAGCTGTCGCTTTACGACGTAAACCGCGGCAATGGCGGAACCGGTCTGGTACTCGAGTCTATCGCTACGGTGCGCAACGACGACGGCTTCTCAGGTGCGAACGGCTTCCGCTATCAGGGCGACCTGGTCGAATGGTTGTCTGGCGATAATTACTACAATTCTCAGGTGCCGGTACCGAATATCGTCGGCATTGATCCGAGCGATTTAATTACCGGCTCAAGCCAGACGGTCTCGTTGCAGGTGACCGGTGATCCTCTGGCATGGAAAGCCGTGGTTGCCACAATACAGGAAGACAGCAGCGGCCATTCACTGTCAGGCGACACACGGCTGGAAGGAAACCTGCTGCAGTTCCGCATTATCAACGATGCGTATCAACCAGACGCGCGCTACGACGTCGGGCTCTTCAACGCGCCGACTGCCGTGATCGATGGCGGTCAGCTTACCTTTGATATGCCCTGGCAGTTGTCTGCGGCTAAACTGTTTGGTGTGGCGCCGATCAGCGCTCAGGCTATGGCTCCGGTCGCGGCCATCACCGGTCAAAATACGCACTTCGTGGTCAATGGCGCGCAACTCCAGACAGTAACCGGAGTTACGTTGAACGGAGCCGCACTCGCATCCGGTAGTTGGACGGTAAACGACGATGGCACGCAACTCAGCTTCGACGCGGCCTTGCCATCGGCCGGCATTTACGGATTGACGCTGACAGACGGTTCGCAGACATCACAATTGCCGGCCGCAGTCGTTGCGACCGATGCATTGACGATCAGCAACGTGGCGACCGATAACCCGCACGGTGCAACGCTCTTGAGCAACACCGCAGGCGCCACAACAGTCAGCGTGAGCGGTACAGGGTTCGCCGGCGATATTTCGGTTCACTTGCTTGCGAACGGGGAAGCGCCGAATGCCGACAATGCCGTACGCTATACGCTGGATGGCAGCGGCATTCACTTCGCAGCTCCGGCCGGCACGCCGGGTTTTGTGTATCACGTTGCGCTGGTACGAACTGCGACCAATGAAACAGTGACGTCGCCGGTTGCCCTGGCCGCGGTCGACGATACGCCACCGGTCTTGTCCAGCGAGCAGGCACTTGGCTATTCAGCGCCTCTTCGCCTTGTCTTTGACGAACCGGTGAAGGCTGGTGGTTTCTCCGTGACGGCCCAGCCTGAAGACTACAGCGGTGCCGGCAGCAGCGACGTCAGTGCCCAGTTTGGTTTGTACGTCAACGACAATACGGTTGAAGTACGCCCCAATACCTTGGACACGTTGCAACACAACACGATTTATCATGTGGCTGTAACCGGCATCACCGATCTCGCCGGTAATGTCCCGCTCGATGCTTACAACCTTGCAAGCGGTGTTTACAGCAGTGGTTTCGTGGGAACGGACACGCTCGCGCCGAAAGACTTGACGCTTGTCCGCAAGATCGACGGCGAAGCGGTCAGTGCGGCGATGCTTCTGACACGCAGTCGGAGTTACACATTCGGCGCAGCGGCAACCGACAATATGACGGCTGACAAGAATCTCAGCTACAAGGTTCGCCTGTCCACGGACAGTGGCTTGACCTTTGGTGCGCCGCAATCGTTCAATGGCAACCAGTTCACGTACACGGTGCAGGGTAGCGATACCGGATTGGTATTCGATGTCACCGCATACGATGCAGCGGGCAATGCAACAGAAGCGCGCTATGAAGCGGCCGTGGCCGATCCGACTATCAATGTGTCGACGTTGTATACCGTGCCAGCCAGGGTCGAGGAAATCGCGCGCGCCGATATCAATTTCGACCTGAGTGGTGACGTGGACCTGTTGTCGAGCGCCCAGATGCGGGTGTTTGATAAATGGTATGACGCAACGCTCACACCGAAATCGGGTGGCGGCGTAACGGCCACGTTGTCTTATCTCAATCCGAAATTGGCGGACATTGCGCCGCAAACCAGTGTGCCGGTGCGCTTGCTGTTGAAATATGGCGCAACGAGCAAGACGGTGAATGGGTCCTATCCGCTGGTACTGGATGCCACGCCACCGACTGTCAGCATTGTGTCGCCGGCGGATGGCGACAAGATTCCGTTGAACCAGCCTACTGATGTCCTGATCAAGGCGTTTGACCGGTATGGCATCGCGCATGTGGACGTGCAGCAGAATGGCGGTGGATTCAAACCGATTGCCGACCCAACAAAATATACATTCACACCGACGACGACCGATCCCGTCGTCATTGACGTGCGCGCGGCCGACCCGAACGGCAATGTCAGTACTCCGGTCACCGTGACCCTGCAGCCATACCTGGCCGATGGCGACGCACCTGAACTCAAGTTGGTTGCGCCGGATAACGGCAGTACGTATCACGGCGGACAGGACATCACGTTTGGCGTTGTGATGCGTAACCTGGCCAGCGCGGATCTGTATTTCGACAATGGCGGCGTGGCTTCGAACACACCTGTCGGAACGCTGAAACACGCTGTCAGCGACCCGGTGCGTTTCACCTACACCGCGACCTTGCCGGATGTGGCGCAGGATGGCGTGATTGTGGTCCGGCTCGAGGGTGGTGGTCTCAAGTCGCGGTTGTATCTGAACGTTAAGCATGACGCAGGCGTGTCGGAAACGCCGACCGCGACACTCAGTCCGGCAAAGGAAATTCTCGGCGGCACTGAGCTGTGGATCGACGCACCGAAGCCGTCGTCGATGGATGATTTTTCTTCGACTTCGCATGTGGACGTCAAGGATCCGGCAGGCGGTTCGGTGACCGGTACCGTGGCCATGGATAGCGGTCCCCATGCGGTAGCAATCAGCGATGCGGGTGATGCCGTCGGCGTTGACGAGGTGCTTGAGGACTTGTCGCACCATCAGAAGACGGTGATGCAGACCCTCACCAAGGACAGTTACTTTGGTGCAGCGTCGACAATATACAGCGCGACCACGCCTGACGATCAGGTCGGTCACATCACGTCGGTACCGGGCATCGACGCCGATGGCGTGGTCTGGGTTGTCAGTCATCGTACCGGCGGGTACGAGTTGCGTGACGCGAGTGGGGTGGTTACCAGCCAAGCCACCGGTCAGCTGGAAGCGCTGTACTTCA
>DASUXE010000341.1:0-9220 GCA_036378075.1 Gammaproteobacteria bacterium | reverse complement strand
GCGCGATTGCCGCTGCCTGCAGGGAGATCGGTAGCATTCGGCAGAAATAGTTGCTGCAGCTCATTCAGGTACGTATGCCCGCGGCGAGTTACCAGCCATTCGCCGCCGGTTCCCTCCATCAAGCCGAGTCTCGTGGCACGTTCCGCCGCCGGCCGGACCCGCCCGAAATCCTGTCCACTGGCAGCTGTGAATTCGGCTTCCGTAAAGCTGTCCATCAGCCGCAAGCGGTTGAGCATGAACTCGAAACCGATTTCGCCTGGTGCCACAGCATTGACGCCACCGAGGCCGGCCCTGGTTCCGGCATCACGCAGGTAACTTGCCGGGTGTTTCACTTTCCACAGTCGCCAGCGTGTGCCGCTGGTGTCGGTGAGTTTTCCATGCGCGCCGGCGCCGATGCCGAGATAGTCGCCGAACCGCCAGTAATTGAGATTGTGACGACAACGTTGTTGGTGCCGGGCGTAGGCGGAGATTTCGTACTGCGCATAAGCGTGGTCCGCGAGCAGCGCGTGACATTGCTGCTGCATTTCCCAGCTGGCTTCCTCGTCAGGCAACGGCGGCGGATGGGCATGGAACAGCGTGTTGGGTTCCAGCGTGAGCTGGTAGTGAGAGAGGTGTGCCGGAGTGAGCGCGATTGCTTGCTGCAGATCCTGCACAGCCTGTGCCGGTGTCTGTCCAGGCAGGCCGTACATCAGGTCAAGATTGAAGTTGTCGAGACCGGCAGCGTGCGCTTCCTCGGCGGCGCGCGTCGCTTCATCGGCACTGTGAATGCGGCCGAGTTTTTGCAGCTGCTGCGGATCGAAGCTCTGCACCCCTATCGACAAACGGTTAATGCCGGCCGCCTTGTATTCGGCAAAGCGCCCGTGTTCGACCGTTCCGGGATTGGCTTCCAGTGTGATCTCGGCATCGGCTGCGAATGGAATCCGGCGGCGCGTTTCCGTCAGCAATCGGTCAATGGCCTCTGCGCTGAACAGACTCGGTGTGCCACCGCCAAAAAAAACCGTTTCGATGCGGCGCCCGGCGACCCGCGGCAGATCGAAATCCAGATCCCGCAGCAGTGCGTCGATGTATTCGCGTTCCGGCAAGCTGGCTTTAAGGGCGTGCGAATTGAAATCGCAATACGGGCATTTGCGCACACACCATGGCAGATGCACGTACAGGGAAAGTGGCGGGAGGGTTGTCACGGCGTCAAATCGCGGCCAGGGTCAGTGGTGTTCCCTGCTCAACGCAGCAACCAGTTTTTTGAGCGCCTGCCCGCGATGGCTAAGCAGGTTCTTTTCCTCCGGCGGTAATTCTGCCGATGAACAGCCGCGCTCCGGGACCAGAAACACCGGGTCATAGCCGAAACCGTTGCTGCCACGCGGTGTATCCAGAATGCGTCCTTGCCAGACGCCCTCGCAGATGAGCGGGGCCGGGTCCAGCGCATGCCTGAGATACACCATCGCGCAACGAAAACGCGCAGTGCGTCTTTCCGGTGGCACCCCTTGCAGTTCCCGGAGCAGTTTTGCAGTGTTGTCGTTATCCGTGGCCTGTGCCCCGGCATATCGCGCTGAATAAATACCGGGTGCGCCGTCCAGCGCATCGACCTCGAGACCCGAGTCATCAGCGATCGCCGGGAGACCGGTCTGGCGCGAGGCATTGCGCGCCTTGAGAATGGCATTCTCGACGAACGACAGACCGGTTTCGTCAGCTTCCGTTACAGCCAGCCCGGTTTGCGACACGACCTCGACATTGCTGTTCGCCAGCATCCCGGCAAGTTCGCGCAGTTTGCCGGCATTACCGGTGGCGAGCACAATCCGTTTCATCCGTTCAGCGCCGCACGTTGCCTGGCGATCAGTGTTTCGATGCCGCTGCCTGCCAATGCCAGCAACCGGTCGAGTTCCTCGCGCCGGAATGCGTGGCCTTCCGCGGTGCCCTGGATTTCGACAAACGCACCAGCGTCGTTCATGACGACATTCATATCGGTTTCGGCGCGCGAGTCTTCCACGTAATCCAGGTCCAGCACCGGTTCGCCGTCCACGATACCGACTGACACCGCGGCGACTGCACCATGGATCGGGTCGCGTTTGACCAGTTTGCGTTTGCGCAAGGCATGCACCGCGTCCACCAGCGCCACATAACTGCCGGTGATTGCAGCGGTGCGGGTCCCGCCATCGGCCTGCAACACATCGCAATCCAGGGTGATGGTGCGCTCGCCCAGTGCTTCCATGTCGACGACCGCGCGCAGGGCGCGGCCGATCAGACGCTGGATTTCGAGTGTACGGCCGCCCTGTTTGCCGCGCGCAGCTTCACGGTCCGAACGCGTGTGGGTGGCACGCGGCAGCATGCCGTACTCGGCAGTAATCCAGCCCTTGCCAGCGCCCTTCAGAAAGCCCGGGACGCGTTCTTCGACGCTCGCGGTGCACAGCACGCGCGTGTCACCGAATGTCACCAGTACCGAACCTTCCGCGTGTTTGGTGTAGTGACGCGTAAGCGTGACGGGGCGTAGCGCATCGGCAGCGCGATTGTCATGTCTCATTTGGATAATTACCTGCAGATTTGAGAATTAATAATAGACAAGGATTACGTGAATGGCGTTGCGATGCGGATATCACTCCTGCCAGCGCAGCGCCACCCCGGTGACGTTGTCGCTCGACGGCGAGGCGCGCGATTCGGCTTCGGCGGCGATCAGGTCGAGGGACAGTTGCAGTTCCATGTGTGAGCCGAGTTCATTGGCAATGTAGCGATCGTCGAGCGGCGCCCACAGTCCGTCGGAGCACAGCAACAGCACATCGCCGGCCAGCAACGGATGCGGTGGTGCAATGGTGATGGTCGGCAATTCGGGATCACCGCCCAGGCACTGATCAACAAAATTGCGCAATGGATGACGTGCCATTGCCTCATCCGAGAGCAGACCCTGCTGGGCAAGCAGTTCCACCGCGCTGTGATCCCGAGTGCGGGTCAGCACAGCCTGATCCCGGATCAGGTAGATACGGCTGTCCCCCACGTGCGCCCAGCAGGCGACATTGTCCAAGATCAGACAGGCGGTGATGGTGGTGCGGGGACGCACTTCGGGTGGCAGCGAACTTCCCAGCAGCACCACCGCTTCATGTGCCTCAACGATGCTCATGCGCAGGAATTCGGCAGGATCGTGGATGCTGCCGCGGGTCTGCTTGAAGGCACGAATCAGGGAGTCAATGGCGCTCTCGGCCGCGACATCGCCCGCGGCATGTCCGCCCATGCCGTCGGCGACGGCCAGCAGGATGCGGGTATCGGTGACCACCACGCTGGCGCGGTCCTGGTTTTCGCTGCGGTTGCCTTGACGGCTCACCTGGGCGGTTTCGACGTTCAAGCCGATGAGCCTCTTGGTAATACTGGCTTTCGAGGGACAAGGTGTTTAGCTTACCATTCCGCCTTCCATTAACCGCCTCCGGGCACAGGAATCTGCATGATCTGCAGCATGACGGGATTTGCACGCGGCGAGACGCGCGGGAGCTTCGGCGCGCTGGTCTGGGAGTTGCGCACGGTCAATCACCGCTATCTGGACATGAGCCTGCGTCTGCCGGAAGAACTGCGCGCACTGGAACCGGAATGCCGTGAGCATGTGTCATCGGCATTGCGTCGCGGCAAGCTCGATGCACAACTGCGCTTCGAGCCGGCTGCGGGCGAGGCCGGCGAACTGCAGCTGGATGAAAATCAGCTGCGCGCGGTGGCGGCCGCGGCGATGCGGGTGGCCGCGGTGGCCGGGACCACGGTCGGCGTCAATCCGCTGGATTTGCTGCGCTGGCCGGGGGTGGTGAAACAACCGGTGCTGGATATGCAGACTGTCGGCGCGGAAGTGTTGCGGTTGCTGGATTCGACCCTGGAAAAACTCACCGCGATGCGGGCCGGTGAAGGCCAGCGTACCGCGGCCATGTTGCGCGAACGGGCCGCAGCGATTGCCCTGATCGTCAGGGATGTACGGGAACATGCCGGAGGAATCCGTCAGCGTCTGCAGGAAAAGCTGCGCGCCCGATTCGAGGAACTGAAACTTGCTGCCGACCCCAACCGCCTGGAGCAGGAACTGGTGCTGTTGCTGCAGCGGCTCGACGTGGCCGAGGAGCTTGACCGTCTCGACAGTCACCTGACGGAACTGGAATCGATTCTGAAAAAAGGCGATGCCGTCGGCCGGCGGCTGGACTTTCTGATGCAGGAATTCAACCGTGAGGCCAACACGCTCGGTTCAAAGTCCCAGGACAGCGCGATCACCCAGCGGGTCGTGGAGCTCAAGGTCCTGATCGAGCAGATGCGCGAGCAGGTGCAGAACCTTGAGTAATTCGGTATCGCGCCGCGGCCGGTTGTATCTCATTACTGCGCCGTCCGGGGCCGGCAAGACAAGCCTGGTAAAGGAACTGGTGCGCGAGCATCCCGGGCTGCGGTTTTCCATCTCCTATACCACCCGCAAGCAACGGCCCAACGAACAAGAAGGCCGCGATTACCATTTCGTGAGCGTGGATGGGTTCCGGCGTATGGTCGAGGCCGGCGAATTCCTGGAACACGCCCAGGTATTCGACAACTACTACGGAACCGCCCGGCGCACCGTCGAGGCCAGTCTCGGTTCCGGACAGGATGTGCTGCTGGAAATCGACTGGCAGGGGGCGCAACAGGTGCGCAGCGCCATGCCCGAGGCGGTGAGTATCTTCATCCTGCCACCCTCCCGGACCGAGCTGGAGCGGCGCCTGCGCAGTCGGGGCACCGACAGTGACGAGGTTATTGCGCGACGGCTCCGGGATGCGGTTGCCGACATGTCCCATTGGCCGGAATTTGACTACGTGGTGGTTAATGACGATTTCAGCCAGGCATTGGCGGCTCTCAGGGCCATCCTGGCCGGGCAGGGCGAAGCCAGCCGTGGCGAACGGCCGGAGCTGGCGCCGATTGTGACGGCGCTCTTGGCGTAGGGCGGTCTGCTCAGGTAAACTGAAAGGCCCTGATTTTTTTGGCTTTTTCAGTATTACGGAGTTCCCAATGGCCCGCGTCACCGTCGAAGACTGCCTGGATAATGTCGATAACCTGTTTCAGCTGGTGCTGGTTGCAACCAAGCGCGCACGTCAACTTTCGCGCGGCGTCGAACCGACGGTGGCCTGGGAGAATGACAAGCCGACCGTTGTGGCACTGCGCGAAGTGGCGGCCGGCAATGTCGGTCCCGCGATCCTCGACGAAATTGAGCAGCCCATCATCGAAGAGCCGGTAGAACAACAGCCGGTGGTGGTGATGGACGCGGAGGATCCGCTGTAAGGGGGCCGGCGCGACCGCCACTGCATGAGTCATACCGCTTCCATCTTTGATCGTGTCCGGGGGAAGCGGGTTACCGGACTGGAAGCACTGCTTGCAAAACTTCGCACCTACCTGCCGCAGGAGCAGGTGGACGAAGTACAGCGCGCCTATCAGTTTGGCGCGCAGGCCCACGAAGGCCAGCGCCGTCTCAGCGGCGAACCTTACATTTCCCATCCCGTTGCGGTTGCCTCGATCCTCGCTGACCAGCGCATGGACTATCACACCATCGAGGCGGCGCTGCTGCACGACGTCATTGAAGACACGCCGACCCTCAAGGAAGAGTTGATAAAGAAGTTCGGCGCCGAAGTCGCGCAACTTGTCGATGGCGTGTCCAAGCTCACCCAGATCAAATTCGAGAGCCGCGAACAGGCGCAGGCGGAAAATTTCCGCAAGATGATTCTCGCCATGGTCGAGGACATTCGCGTGATCCTGGTGAAACTCGCCGATCGATTGCACAACATGCGCACGCTCGGAGTGATGCCGTCACCGAAGCGCAGGCGCATCGCCCGCGAAACGCTTGAAATCTACGCGCCCATCGCCCACCGCCTGGGCATGAGCGCGATGCGCATGGAACTCGAGGATCTCGGTTTCGAGGCGCTGCATCCATTGCGTTACAAGGTGCTGTCCCGGCACCTCAAACGCGCGCGTGGGCACCAGAAGGAAATGGTGCAGAAAATCACCGCCGGTCTGAATCAGGCACTGGAACGCAATGCAGTTCAGGCCAGTGTCGCCGGCCGCGAAAAACACCTGTACAGCGTGTATCGCAAGATGCGCATCAAGGGTTTATCGCTGAATGAAGTGCTGGATGTGTACGCATTCCGCATCATTGTTGATCGCACCGATACCTGCTATCGGGCGTTGGGTGTGGTACATGGCTTGTACAAGCCGGTGCCCGGCAAATTCAAGGATTACATCGCGATCCCCAAGGCCAACGGCTACCAGTCATTGCACACTGTGCTGATCGGACCGCAGGGCGTGCCGCTGGAAGTGCAGATTCGCACCGAGGATATGGAGAAAGTCGCCGCGTCCGGTATTGCCGCGCACTGGATGTACAAGACCAGCGGCGGCGGTGCCACGGCGCCGGAAGTGCGCGCGCGCGAGTGGTTGAAGGGCGTGTTGCAGATGCAGGAAGGGGCAGGCAATTCGCTGGAATTTCTCGAAAACGTCAAGGTTGATCTGTTTCCGGACGAGGTCTATGTGTTCACGCCGAAAGGCGACATCCACCGTCTGGCACGCGGCGCGACTGCGGTCGACTTTGCGTACGCCGTGCACACCGACGTCGGCAATGCCTGCGTCGCGGCCAAGGTCAACCGGCGGCTGGTACCATTGCGCACGCAATTGGAGAACGGTCAGACCGTGGAGATCATCACGGCACCCAATGGCCGCCCCAATCCGGCCTGGCTCAATTTTGTCGTAACCGCCAAGGCGCGCGCCAACATCCGGCATTTCCTCAAGAACCTGCAACACGATGAAGCCGCGGCTCTGGGAAGACGAATGCTGGAACGTGCGCTGGCGTCACTGTCGCTCAAGCTCGACCGCATTCCGGATCAGCGCATCGAGGCGGTGATTCGCGATTTCAAGCTGCAGGATCAGAGTGAGCTGTTCGAATCGATCGGCCTCGGTCAGCATCTGGCACCGCTGGTGGCTCGGCGTCTGATGCCGGTGCAGGACACCGGCGACGAGGCAGGCAAACCCGGCGCGCCGCTGGCAATTCGCGGTACCGAAGGTCTGGTGGTGACATTTGCCCGCTGCTGTCATCCCATCCCCGGCGACGGCATCGTGGGCGTGTTGACGGCGGGCAAGGGAATTGTGATTCATCGCGAGGAATGCCGGAACCTGAACGATTATCGCAACCAGCCGGAGAAATGGATCGAGGTGCAATGGGAGAAACGCATCAAACGTGAATTCCCGGTCGAGATCCGTGCCGACGTCGCCAATCAGCGCGGCGTGCTGGCAACAGTCGCGGCTGCCATCGCCGAGATGCGTTCCAACATCGAGCACGTCAATCAGCAGGATCGCGACGAACTGACTTCTGTGCTGACATTTGTATTCGGAGTCCGCGATCGCGTCCAACTGGCACGCATCCTGCGCAAGCTCAGGGCGTTGCCTCAGGTGATTCGCATTCAGCGCACGCGTGCCTGATACGTTATGTGCGCATTACGGCTTTGCGGAACCGTTCATTTCGACCAGGACTCTTTTATTGGAGTCCGGTGTGGGCAACTTATTCAGCAGTTTTCGTAATGCCTGCACCTGTTGCAGACTCAGCGTTCGTACACTGTGCCAGGCGCCTTTGCGTTCGTAGACGGGAGTGTTGGGCGCATCGGCTACGGCGTTGGCCGTATCGCCACTTTGATGATAGGCATCCCGGCGAGCAGTAAACCAGCTGTTCGTGCCGCACTCCAGTATTGCCCCCATCCGTGCTTCGGTACCGAGTTCGCCATGATCATGGGTGATCCGGCACACCACGACGTCGGCTTTATCCGGACTGGTTGAAAACGGCTGATTCAATGCAACCTTGACCGTTTGCAGAGTCCGGATGAGCTGTTTGACACCCGTTACCTGAATCTTGCTGAGTTTGGTTGTCGAGTTGCTCGCTGCATGGGCAGCCGGTTTGTTTAACGAGTCGGATGCAGCCTGCGCGTCAGTGGTTGGCAACGCAGCCATCGCACATGCACAGAGCAGACAAACCGATAACGGAATACGCTTCATGTCCCTATTTCCCCAAAAAATCCATACCGCAAATTATACAGCGACGCAGACTGCATGGATCACCATTTGTGAGCCTTGTGTCAAGGCTGTTGACGTGCATATCAGGGTTAATCACGATTTTCTGCCTTGAAACGGGCACCGGCAGTTTTTGAGTAACTTCCTTGAACTGCACAAGTTGCGTGAAGTTGATGCAGTGAGCGCTGTGTCATTTCATGATCACATGTTGTCAACCCCGACGTGATTGATGCTGGTCGGATTTGGCCGGTGGAGTCATGGTTGCAGCGGCAGGCGCCAGGTCCGGCAATTTGTCGAGAAATGGACGGAAGCGTGTGGTTACATTCAGGTTGAATTCCTGTTGCGGCTGAGGCGCGGTGAGCGATTCCAGTATTTCCTGCGCCTCGACAGTGGCAGGTGCGCCACTCGGTATACTTCCTTCCATGGCCATAATGCCGGTTTGCGTTTCCATGCGCTGTTTTGTAAGGACCCAATTGGGCGCGCAAGTCAGTATCTCTTGCGTATGCGAGCCAATTGAATGGCGAATCCGGCAGACAATCTTGTTGCGATCCTTTTTTGAGCCCGAAATTGGAGTGCGCAAGCCGACTTTGATGGCTTGCAGCGCGCGCAGGACCTCTTGGCGGCCTGTTACAGACACTTTGCCCAACTGGAGCGTCACCACATCGTCCTTTTTTGACGCAGGCGGGGTATCACCCAAAACAGCTGACGATGTCAGGATTGCGATACTGAAAACACCGCAGATGACAGTTTTCATTTCCGGTTCTCCCACCAAAGTACGTAAATTATCGTATTTATATTTATAGCACATTTTCGGGAATTCAACGCAATCCCAGCTTGAGAAGTATGGGCAGTGGTAGGAAAATCAGCCACTTGCGCCATACTCTACGCACCGGACACCCCATCACTTTTTCTTGACGCGAGGACACCATGACCCGCACTGCAATCTTTACCGACGCTGCGCCACGTGCGATCGGGCCCTATTCACAAGCGGTCCGGGCGGGCAATACGGTTTACCTGTCCGGCCAGATCGCGCTGAATCCCGCGAATGGCGACCTGGTGCAAGGCGGGATCGACGCGGAAGCACGCCAGGTGTTCGAGAACCTGAAAGCGGTGGCGGAGGCCTCCGGAACGGGTCTGGCACAAGTCGTGAAGCTGAACATTTATCTGCTTGATCTGGGCGATTTTGCCAGGGTCAACGAAATCATGG
>DASUXE010000340.1:0-2835 GCA_036378075.1 Gammaproteobacteria bacterium | reverse complement strand
CGACGCCGCGCGGCGGTTGCACCGATAATGTCTTCACCAGTTCCGGATGCGCATCCAGCTCCTCGTCGGTAATCCAGCGAAACGACACCGGCGCATCGCTGCTGATCAATCGGCCCAGTTTTTCGTTCACCTCGTCCCTGTCAGGCGTCTCCGGCAGGTCGAAATCCAGCCGTCCATAACCGTCGCCGACCTGTCCGCCGGTCACGGGCGCAATGATGATCGCAGATAACAGATGCAGGCAGGTGTGCATGCGCATCAGCCGGTGACGCCGTGCCCAGTCAATCTCCGCGGTGAGCGTCATTCCCTGTTTCAGCCAGGTAACATTCTCCGCAGGAATGTGCAGGATACTACCCGATTCAGTGCCCTTGCGGGTATTCGCGATCCTCAACTCACGGCCATCCGCCAGACGCAACACGCCGGTATCGCCAGGCTGACCGCCTCCCTCCGGATAAAACACCGTGCGGTCGAGTTGCACACCGTGCTCATCCACGGCGATCACGCTGGCTTCACAGTCGCGCGCGTAGGCATTGTCCCGAAACACCGCTTCTGTCATTTGCTGGTTCCATCCGCCGGCTCGAATCGGAGCGCGAGTGAGTTGATGCAATAGCGCAAGCCGGCCGGTGGCGGGCCGTCCTCGAACACATGACCCAGATGCGCATCGCAATGCGCACAGACCACTTCCACCCGCTGCATGCCGTGGCTCGAATCCGCATGCTGCTCCAGACTGGCGACGCCGGCAGGCGCAGTAAAACTCGGCCAGCCACAATGCGACTCGAACTTGGCATCGGAGGTAAACACCGGATTCCCGCAGCAGACGCAGAGATAGACGCCCGCCGCTTCGTTATGCAGGTATTCACCGGTACCCGGCCGCTCGGTGGCCTTCTGACGCGTCACGGCATATTGCTCCGGCGTGAGCTGCGCCCGCCATACCGCGTCAGGTTTGTGAACCTTGCTCATGCCCCGAACCGTAACTGGCGCGGGCGCTTCATGCGCGTCACTGCCGCCGTCACTTGGCAGCTGAAGAGCCGGTCATGGGACGAGCACGATGTCATTGCATTGCTCCTGTATGGAATATAACCGCCCAAAAATCCGGGAGGCCGCCCGCAGAAATTAGCACACGCGGACAATTCCGGTTCCGACCCCGTGCCTGGCTCAGGGTTCCCGGGTCAAGCTGCGGAAATCGGCATCGCAATCTGGTAACCTATGCGCCGCTTTTTGAAGACCCCTGTTGCCATTACCTGATATCGAGGGAGATACCCGATGCGGAGCCGCTCTTTCGCCATTCTTTTTGCCTGCGCCGCGGCCGCAATGAGCCTTGCCGCCAACGCGGCCGGCGATCCTGCCAAGGGCAAGATTGACGCTGCCCCCTGTCTGGGCTGCCATGGCATTGAAGACTACGTGAATGTCTATCCGACCTACCGTGTTCCCAAGCTGGCCGGCCAGCATGCCGACTACATCATCCAGGCACTCAAGGAATACAAATCGGGCGATCGGAACCATCCCACCATGCATGCTCAGGCATCATCACTGACTGACCAGCAGATGGAAGACATCGCCGCCTATTTCCAGAGCCTGGGTAACCAGGACAACGGCAAGCACTGATCCAACGAATAGGGCACGAGCATGAAGAAATACCTCACGATCTGCGCCGTCATCGCCAGCGTATTCGCCATCCAGACCGCACTGGCCGAAGGCAGCATTGAAGCCGGCAAGCAGAAATCCCAGGTCTGTGCCGCCTGTCACGGCGCCAACGGCATCAGCACCTCGAGCCAGTTTCCGATTCTGGCCGGACAATACCCGGACTACATTGCCCGGGCGCTGCATGAATACCAGAAAGGCGATCGCAAGAACCCGATCATGGCCGGCATGGCAAAGCCGTTGAGCGATCAGGACATTCAGGATCTCGCGGCCTATTTTTCGAGCCTGCCGGGGCCCTTGCACATGCTGCCGATCAAGCGTTAAGCACTGATTCTGTCGCATTTGCCGCCCCGCAATGCGGGGCGGTGTCGTTTCAGATGCCTTGAAATCCGCCGCTGGCGTGCTAGAATCCTCCCCGGATTATGTACACGAACTGGCAAACCCGCACGAAAGGCGGGGGCGCAAAGTCACCGGTCTAAGGGGTGCAAACCCTATGACGGCGGGATTACCGAATGTGCCACCCCCTATGTCCGGGCTCCCCCCCTTCCGGACAGGCGTTTCGGAACCCCCCTTGATCCCGTCGTCGTTTGCACCCCTTTTTTATTTTCTGTTTTCCGCAATTCCGTTTTTGCCACGCTGTCATGTGGGCCAATGGCTGTCCTGACCACCATCCTTCGAAGCCGAAATCAATCAGCGTTCAGTGCCCGACCGTCGTCAATGGCGCCTGCCCGGACAATGCCAGCGAAATCTTGCCGGTATTGGTCTTGAGAGTGATGCGATCGGTGCCTTTGCCGGTGTAGCTAAGCTGGCTACCGGTACCTTCTTTCTGCTGACCACCGACTGACGTGCCATCCACCGTCAAACGCGTATTCCCGACATCGGCAGCCAGCATCACATCGCCGTAATTCTCGGTATGCGATTGCGCAGTAATCTTGCCGACGTTCATGCTGACGTCGAGTGGCCCACTCGGCACATCCAGAGTGACTTTGCCGATATTGATCTTAGCCGCGACGCCACCTGTGATCCCGTTGACCTGCAACTTGCCGATATTGAGTTGACTCTTGACGTGAACACTGGCCGGCACTGCGATGTTCCAACTCTCTTGCACGTCTCCGGCGTCGGAAGCGGCCGGATACTGGACGCTGAGGTCAAGTTCGCCCTTGTCGAGCGCATGACCGAGTGTCGCAGCAGTAATTG
>DASUXE010000339.1:0-6220 GCA_036378075.1 Gammaproteobacteria bacterium | reverse complement strand
CCGACCCGACGCAATTCATCCCGCCCCGATACCTATCACTTCTTCGCCACGGCCGCGAAAGGCCTCGAGCCCATCGTCGCCGACGAACTGCGTGCACTGGGTGCGGCGAATGTAAAAGAGGAGCGTGGCGGGGCCAGCTTCGAGGGACACCCGGCTATGGCCTATCGGGCCTGTCTGTGGCTGCGGTCAGCCAACCGGGTGTTGTATCCGATCTCGAAATTCAAGGCGCCGGATGATGCAGCACTGTATGCCGGCATCCGGCAGATGCCCTGGGAGAAAGATGTCTCGCCGGACGGCAGTCTGGCGGTGCAGTTCACCGGCACCACCGCCGGCATCACGCATACCCAGTACGGCGCACAACGCGTGAAAGACGCCGTGGTCGACCGCTTCCGCGAACTCACCGGCCGCCGTCCCAACGTGGACCGGGCGCGCCCGGATCTGCTGATCAACTGTCACGTGCACCGCGACATCGCTACGGTCAGCATTGACCTGTCCGGTGACAGTCTGCACGTGCGCGGGTATCGCGCGGAAAGCGTGGCTGCTCCGCTCAAGGAAAATCTGGCGGCGGCGCTGCTGCTCAAATGTGGCTGGCCGGACATCGCCAGACACAACGGCAGCTTCGTGGATCCACTGTGCGGTTCTGGCACGCTGGTGATGGAAGCCGCGCTCATTGCCGGCGATATCGCACCGGGCTTGTGGCGCGATCACTGGGGGTTCTCGCGCTGGCTGCGGCACGATGCGGAAACCTGGGAAACGCTGCTGCATGAAGCCAGGCAGCGGAAAAATACCGGTTTATCCCGGCTGCCGGTGATGCTCGGTTTCGACCAGGACGGCAGAGCCATCGAGATTGCGCAGCGCAATGCCGCCGCAATCGGCCTCGGTCAGGCTGTGCAGTTCCGCAAGGTTTCACTCGAATCCAACAAGCTGCCACCACGATTGCGGCCCGGACTCGCCCTCACCAACCCGCCGTATGGAGAACGACTCGGTGACGTGGCAACCCTCGGCCCGCTGTATGCGGCACTCGGCAGCTGGCTCAAGAATCAATGCCTGGGCTGGAAGGCGGGCGTCATCACCAGCAGTCCGGAATTGGGCAAGCAACTCGGTATCCGCGCCCGCAAACTCAATGCCTTCTATAACGGTGCGCTGGAGTGCAAACTGCTGCAGTTCGAGGTGACCCCGGACTGGTTCATGAAAGAAAAACCTGCCGCCACCACCTGACCGGTCGGCCGCACAGTGGGGAGTGCAGACATGCTGAATACGCTTTCGTTTCCGCTGGCCATCGTCGCGTTCCTGCTTTCGGCGGGCGCCATCTGGATTGCCGGTATCTTTCTGTCGAATACCACCGACGTGCTGTCCACCCGTCTCAAACTGGGTGAAGCGCTGGGTGGACTGATCCTGCTCGCGCTGGTCACCAATCTGCCGGAAATCGCGATCACAGCCAGTGCAGCGCTCAATCACGATCTGGGACTCGCCATCGGCAACATCCTCGGCGGCATTGCCATCCAGACCGTGGTGCTGGTGCTGCTCGATATTTTCGGACTGGGCCGCTCCGATCCGCTCAGCTATCGCGCCGCATCGCTGGTCTTGGTTGTTGAAGGATTGCTGGTCGTCGCAGTGCTGGTGGTGGTGCTGATCGGCACGCAATTGCCCGGCGATCTGATCGCCTACCGGGTCACCCCGCCGTCGGTGCTGATAGCCGTGCTGTGGCTCGCGGGTCTGTGGCTGGTCGGGCGCGCCCGTCAGCACCTGCCTTGGCACGACGCGGGGACCGCGCCCGATGGCCAACCCTTGCCGCGCGGCGTCGCCGAAAAACGCAAAGACGCCTACGCGCGCGAACACGGCTACAGCCTCGCGCGCGTGATCGGTGTATTTCTCGCTGCCAGTCTGGTGACCCTGATCGCGGGGGTATTTCTCGAACAAACCAGCGAAGCCATCGCCGGTCACTTCGGCATGCGCGGCGTGGTATTCGGCGCCACGGTACTGGCAGCCGCGACCTCCTTGCCGGAACTGTCCACCGGACTGACGTCAATCAGACTTGGCGATTATCAGCTGGCGGTCAGCGACATTTTCGGCGGTAACGCGTTCCTGCCGGTGTTGTTCCTGATGGCGACCCTGCTGTCGGGCGAAGCCGTGCTGCCGGCCGCCCAGAAAACCGATATCTATCTCACTGCACTCGCCATCCTGCTCACGGTCATTTATCTCTGCGGCCTCCTGTTCAGGCCTCGCCGCCAGATTGCGCGCATGGGCATCGATTCGCTGCTGGTGCTGGCCCTGTACGTCGTCGGCATCATCGGGCTGGGATTCATAAAGTAGGGGTTCGTGCCCCCTTCCCACAGTTGACTCCTGCCAGAACTCTGTTATATTGCAAATACGAATCGTTCTTATTTGCAATTCAGGAGCCGATCCCATGTCCGCCCGCACCGTTGGCCGCCGCCTGTCCTCTGCCGCTGTTGCCCTGAGCATCGCACTGACCGCGGGTCTGTTCGCCTTACCGATGACGGTACGCGCCGACGCCGGCCCGGTGGATTTCGCCAATGACTTCATCCTCTACTCGCCCACCGTGGTGCAGGGGCAAAGCGAAGTGGAGCTGCGGGCTGCCCAATACCGCGACAGCAGTCCGACGCTGGACACCGGACGCGGCTACGCAGTGTCGATCGCCCACAGCTTCACCAGCTGGTGGAAGACTGAGGTGTATCTTGGCCAGTATCTGCGGGCGCCCGGTGATCCCAACAGGCTGGACTCATACGAGTTTGAAAACACCTTTCAACTCGGCTCACCGGGTCAATACTGGGCGGATACCGGGTTTCTGCTGTCGTACGAATACGCCACCGAAGACGGTACCGCGAACGAAGTCGAATTCGGGCCGCTGTTTCAGAAACAGAGCGGACATTTCATGCAGCGGCTCAATCTGCTGTGGGGGAAAGAAATCGGCACCGGAGCCGGTGCGCAATATGAATTCCGGACCGCCTACAGCGTGAGTTACGCCATGCGCCGGGAATTCGCACCAGGTTTCGAATTCTTCGCCCATCCAGCCAATGATGCCTACATGGCCGGTCCGGTCTTCTACGGCGAACAGGCCTTCGGCAGCAGTGAACTTGAATACAGTGCGGGCGTGGTGTTCGGTTTGGGCCGCAAGGCGCCAGATTCCACCTTCATGCTGCGGCTCGAATATGAATTCTTCTGATCCCTCACCGGGATGTATCCCGGCGGATTTACACCACTCATTCGCTTCAAATCCGCTTCTACTCTCTGGGTAAATTCAGAGTATCTGGACGCGCGTGGTTAAGGGGCGCTACCGACCCATAGCAGCACCTCGTGTAATTCAGAGGGAAATCCCACATCACGCTTGGTACTATCTACGGGGGAGATGTCAGGTTCCTTTCCAATAATTTCCTAATAAGACGTATGTATGCAGACCGTATAAAGCCAAATAATGACGAGTAAATGCACATAATGCCAATAAATACAAATAAACCACCTTTTTGCTGCGCCCATAACTTCGAAACGTCTGAGGATCGCTCTTCTACAACTGCCACAATCAAATGCCAGTACACCAAATTTGTTTGAATGACAATACCGGTTCCAATTACGGAAGCGATTAGAAAATAACTCCAAAACTCATAACTTTCCGTCCATAAATTATTTTGGTTGAATGAAATAACTGCCCCTCCAGAAAGTACGACACCGGAGCCTAGCAACCCTAATTGCGTCGCCGGATCACTGGAAATATTCCAGGCACCCACGCAAGTGACCAGCACAAGTAGCGCATCGAATGCAATACCAGCAAAAAATATCTGCTTTTGATATCTGTTTAATTGAAAATATCTAGCCGTATACTTCATCAACATAAAGTTCGAATCTCTTGCTATATAATTTTAAACCACCTTCGGCTGAAGTCTCCGCAAGAAATTTGCTACTTCCTTTTCCAAATTCGGCCAGGGAAGAAAACGCTTCTACGGGGCCATAGTATTCCCGGCCGGATAATCTGTGAGCATTAAAATTAGGGCGTATTCAAAAAAATAAGCACGTCTAAATTGGATCACGGAACATATCTATAATTGCCATTATCCTTATGCCTCTCACGATAAATTCAGCGCGATCCGAAACCGCTAGTAGCGGTGATCATCATTGAATCTTAGGACCGCTTCTGGCCGAAAGCGGAAAAAAGGAGTCTACATAATAGCTGCCGAACAGCTATTATCTTTTTGGGCTTGGATGCCAGTACCCTCGAGGTGATTTGCTTGACGTTCTGAATATACGGCGACAAATTGTTGAGCTTGTGGCAACGAAAGCTCCCTGAACCCATAACCAGACTCACTGGTTCCGGGTACGGCCAGATCCGTGGAATATAAGAAGTAATATGTATTCGCGGCATGAATATCTATCTTGATTGCAACACTTGGGATCCCGGCTATGCCTGGGTATGCAACACGCACAACATGGAGTCCTGGTGTTACCGGAAAACATGTATATGTTCCATGCTGAAACGTTGCTACCTGCAAATCATCAATGCTTACGTGAGCGGACCATAAGCTGAATCGACCGGTATCCTCATAAATCAAATAGAATGTTGATTGCCCCATAAATGCCGTCCCTTTCGACGCCAAAGCATCAGGGTCAACAACAATAAACGGCGCATGTGCGCATCCGGTCAGGAGTAGCATCCCCAGAAGACAAATTGCGCGCAAGAAGTGCCGTACGCCAATTATTCGTGTGAATCGTGTTAACATCGTTAGTTACCTATGTTGTTCATTTCGTTCAACGACACAGGAACATAAATCTCGATCATGGGACACGGCTGCTTTTGGCCGAAAGCAGACGTGATATTACTCAATTTTATTCTTCTGTGCATCGATCCCAGTATGTATTCGTATAGAACTGAACCGTATACCACTGAGATTCTAGGCGATGCACCCGATACACTTCGCACGGCAAGCCATTGTACCTACCAGGTCGGCCACTTCGCGCCGCAATAGCAAGCTCATTACTTGGATCGTAGACGAGAAATACAGTAGTGTCTTGCCCGGCCCATCCCCACCCATCCCATTCGATATGCTTTAGTTCACCATTAGATTGTCTTGGTTGACTTTGTACTTGAGCCTTATAGGAACCCGCAAAAAGTAGCCACCTGGCATCAGTGCGAATCGTATAGATTTGTAATAATAGAAATGCCGCTAAAGATCCGATGGCAATAAGGGTTACTGCGACTGTGATTCTTTTTTTATGTCGACTTTGCACCCTAGTTCCCTCTTAATTATCCCTAATCACCCTGGCGTTACATCCTTGTCGTAACGTCTGCTTGTGGCCGAGAGCAGATGTCGCAAAATCACGTTTAGGATTCTGCGATCACCGAAATAGATATCTTCATGCCCTTGGGGCGGATCGGCAACTTTGCTCCTTGACGAGCTGGGGGATCGGTCGGGAACCACTTGCCCCACTCTTCATTCATCCCCTGGAAATCATTTTCTTCAGCAAGGATGAAAGTCGCGCTCACGACCCTAGACATGGAGCTGTTGGCGGCCTTCAGGATCGCTTCGATGTTTGTCAGGCACTGCCGCGTCTGTTCCTGAATGGTTTGTCCACGCACATCTCCTGTGGCTGAATCAAACGGTCCCTGACCGGAGACAAAAATGAAGCCACCCGACCTCACCGCCTGGCTATATCCAGCCAGCGATCTTGGAGCGGAATTTGTATGGATGATCTCTTTAGTCATAGGGTACACTCCAGTTGCGTCTTGTTCCTGCGATGCGTATCACCCTAAATACTGATGGCTGCTTTTGGCCGAAAACAGACATGTACGAATTACGTTAGCAAACCACCAATTTCCAGTCCGCCAGGACACATGTCCACTTAATGACAAAATATCATATTGCGAAAGTAACGTGATGCGGATCACTTTGTCATCGAGCTTATGGAAAACTCGCCAACTGGCCGGGCTGGTTCTGTGCGGTGGCGCACAGTTCGGGAACGTCGCACGCCTCCATACTTGCAGACGTGCTCCGTGCGATGGACCGGATCGCCGGTGGCTTGAAGCTATTCACAGGAGGATGCGAAATGAAAGCAATCAAAATCATAGCGGTCCTGTTAGTGGCGGCCGGTTTATTTGCGCTCACGTTTGGTGGTTTCAATTATCCGAAGTCGGAACATGATGCGAAGCTGGGTTCAGTGGAATTCGCGGTGAAGAGCGAAGGCCGCACGAACATCCCGGAATGGGCCGGTG
>DASUXE010000338.1:0-2415 GCA_036378075.1 Gammaproteobacteria bacterium | reverse complement strand
GGCTTCCAGTTTGCTCAATCCTTTCAGGAATGATTCGTACGCAAGCACACTGTGACCGATGCCGACACCGATGTTGCGGAGCACTGTGGAATCGGTCAGATCCCGCTGCCAGCGCGACAACGGCAGCTTCTCCGCGAAGTGACGCAATATGGCATTTGCCAAGCCAAGGTTGCCTTCGGCATTCTCGAAATCGATCGGGTTGATCTTGTGCGGCATGGTCGACGAGCCGACTTCGCCTGCGATCAGCTTCTGCTTGAAGTATCCAAGCGAGATATATCCCCAGATGTCGCGACACAGATCCAGCAATATGGTATTGAACCGGGCCAGCGTATCGAAATACTCGGCCATGTAATCGTGCGGCTCGATCTGGATCGTATAGGGTGCCCATTCAAGATCCAGTGCGGTGACGAAGTCGCGACTGACAGCCTGCCAGTCGATTTCCGGGTAAGCGGCGAGGTGCGCGTTGTAATTGCCGACTGCGCCGTTCATCTTGCCGAGTATGCTGACTTGGGCCAGCTGTTCACGCTGGCGCCGCAGACGGAAAACCAGGTTCGCCATTTCCTTGCCAAGCGTGGTGGGCGAGGCCGGCTGACCGTGAGTGCGCGACAGCATCGGGATGTCGGCGTAGCGGTGCGCCAAGCCACGCAGACGCTCGATCATGCGATCCATCATGGCAAGCAGGTGCCCCTCGCGCGCCTCGCGCAACATCAGGGCGTATGACAGATTGTTGATGTCTTCCGAAGTGCAGGCAAAGTGAAGAAATTCGCTCACGGCCGCCAGGCCGGGCTCACCGGCGGCCTGTTCCTTGAGGTAGTACTCGATCGCCTTCACGTCGTGATTGGTGGTGTTTTCGATTTCCTTGATGCGCCGGGCCGCGTCGAGATTGAAGCCGATGATCAGATCGTCGAGCCGCTGGCGGGCCGTAGCGCTCAGGGGTGGTACCTCCGGCACGCCTGCCGTGTCAGCCAGGGTTTGCAGCCAGCGCACTTCGACCTTGACGCGCTGACTCATCAAGCCGTATTCGCTGAACAGATCGCGCAGGCTGTCGACTTTCGCCGCATAGCGGCCATCGAGTGGGGAAAGAGCGGTCAGTGGCGACAGATCCATGGGTATCCCGTGCAAAGAATGGGGGGTTTGGCGGATAATACCGGGTGACTCGCGTGACACCTAGTCACGCTGCAGAGTCGGCAGCAATTATACCTTGCAATCATGGTCTTAGCTTTCCATATTGAACCTTTTTCCAGGAGACTTCGATGTCCGATAAAGCCTTCCGCGTCGAGCATGACAGCATGGGCGAACTGAAAGTGCCTGCAGACGCTCTGTGGGGTGCACAGACCCAGCGCGCGGTCCAGAATTTTCCTGTCAGCGGTTTGACCATGCCGCGCGCATTTATCCGTGCCTTGGGGCTGATCAAGGCCTCTGCGGCAGCCGTCAACCGTGATCTGGGCATGCTCGATGCCGCACGCGCCAAGGCGATCGAAGGTGCTGCGCTGGACGTCGCGGCAGGCCGTCATGACCGGGAATTCCCGATTGATGTGTTCCAGACCGGTTCAGGCACCAGCACCAACATGAACGCCAATGAAGTCATCGCGCATCTGGCGTCCGCCAGTGGCGTGGACAAGGTGCATCCCAATGACCATGTGAACATGGGCCAGAGCAGCAACGATTCGATTCCGACGGCGATCCACGTGTCGGCCGCGCTGGAGGTGAAGGAAAAGTTGCTGCCGGCACTGGATCATCTGGCTGGCGTCATAGAAACCAAGTCACGCGAAACCGCCCGGATCATCAAGACCGGCCGTACCCATCTGATGGACGCGATGCCCGTCAGTCTCGGTCAGGAATTGTCCGGCTGGGCGACGCAGATCCGCCACGGCATCGCCCGTATTGAAGCGGTATCACCGCGGTTGCAGGCGCTGGCGCAGGGCGGAACTGCGGTCGGTACCGGTATCAATGCGCATCCCGAATTCGGGCGGCGCATCGTGGCCGAACTTGGCAAGCGGACCGGGATTCCGTTCCAGACCAGCGACAACTACTTTGAATCCCTGAGTTGCCAGGACAGCGCCGTCGAGCTATCCGGTCAACTCAAGACTGTGGCGGTAAGTCTGACCAAGATCGCCAATGATCTGCGCTGGATGAACAGCGGCCCGCTCGCCGGTCTTGGCGAGATCGCGCTGCCCGCGTTGCAACCCGGTTCGAGCATCATGCCCGGCAAGGTCAATCCGGTAATTCCGGAAGCTACCGTGATGGTGGCCGCCCAGGTGATCGGCAACGACGCCGCCATCACCCTGGGCGGGCAGGCGGGCAATTTCCAGCTGAACGTGATGCTGCCGATGATCGCCTACAACCTGCTGCAAAGCATCGAACTGCTTGCCAACGTTGCACGGCTGCTGGCGGACAGCACCATCAAGGGCTTTA
>DASUXE010000337.1:0-7394 GCA_036378075.1 Gammaproteobacteria bacterium | reverse complement strand
TGTGCCGGAACGCTGGCTGCATCCATGCATACCGGTGACGCGATCATGCATGCAGCCGGAACGGTCGGCGTGAGAGACGGAATCAGTGTGCTGTACCGCGGTCAATTGAGTGACGGAGTGGAGCGCAGACTGATCCAGCTGCTGGTGCTGGTGGTAACAGCGGTTGCCTATTACTTCGCGGTCGTTTCCAATGTCTCGCTGGTTGCGCTGTTACTTGGCTCATACGGAGCGGTGGCGCAGATATTTCCGATTCTGATCGCGACATTCTACTGGCCGCGCGCGACGTCCAGCGGCGTACTGGCGGCTCTCATCGGTGGCATCGCCGTGAGCACGTTGTTTCTGCTGTTTCCTGACTGGCGGCCGTTGCCCATGCACGCGGGAATCTACGGTCTGATCGTCAACGTGGTGCTGCTGGTCGGTGTCAGTTTGCGGACCCGGCCGGTGCCGCAGGCACGATTGGAACCGTATCTTGAACCCGGCTGGGATTGAGAAGCGGGGCGCGTTCTATTTCGGTGGTGCGAGCGCCATCAGGTAACGCTCCGCATCACTGGTCGAGAACGGCTTCGAGAAATAATAACCTTGTCCCTTGCGGCAGCCCAAGGCGCGCAGCAACTCGAGTTGACGCGCATTTTCGATGCCTTCTGCAACCACATCCATGCCCAGATCGGCGGCCAGCACGGTAATGGTGCGCACGATTGCACGCTCACGACGGTTGCGCTCGATGCCGGTGATAAAGGAGCGGTCGATCTTGAGGGTATCGAGCTTGAAGGTACGCAGTGCGCTCAGTGACGAATAACCGGTGCCGAAATCGTCCATTTGCAGATTGACGCCGATGGTTTTCAGTCGCCCGATGGTTTCCGCTGCCAGTTCCGGATTGTCCATGAATACGGTTTCGGTGATTTCCAGGCACAGATTTTTCGGTGCCACGCCGGTCAGGTCCAGCACTCGTGCCACGCGCTGTGGCAGGACCCAGTGGGCAAATTGCCGGTTCGCGATGTTCACGCTCATGCTGAAATCATCGGCCAGATGCTTGAAACGTTTGCGCCAGTTGTTGAGCTGGGTGCAGGCTGTTTCCATCACCCACCAGCCGATTGGAATAATCAGTCCGGTTTCCTCGGCTACGGACAGAAAGTCCGACGGTGCAACCAGCCCGCGGGTCGGGTGATCCCAGCGCACCAGCGCTTCAAACCCCTTCAGTTTGCCGCTGGCAAGTTCCATCACCGGCTGATAGAAAACGCGGAATTCACCACGTTGCAGGGCGTGACGCAATTCCGTTTCGAGTTTGAGGTTTTCCTTTTCCCGCTCGTGCATGGCGTCATCAAACACCACATAACCGGATTTGCCGGCCGCCTTGGCGCGATACATTGCGGTATCGGCATCACGCAGTACTTCATCGGGATGCTGGTAGTGCGGTGCACTGATCACGATGCCGATGCTGGCGGTGGAAAACACGTCATGGCCGTCCACATTGAAGGCACGAGCCAGTTCTTCGTGCGCACGGTCGGCCACTGCAGTGGCTTCATCGAGGCCCTGAATGTTTTCGACCAGAATGGTGAATTCATCACCACCGTGTCGCGCGATCAGATCGGAGGGGCGCAGGCAGGCGCGCAGCCGTTTGGCGATCGCCACCAGCAGGCTGTCGCCGAAGGTATGTCCGAGACTGTCGTTGATCAGCTTGAAACGGTCCAGATCCAGGAACAGCACCGCAAAACGATCGCTGCCGCGTTTGCCGCTACGTTCGATGGCACGTGTCAGGCGTTCCAGGAAGAAACTGCGGTTGGGCAGGCCGGTCAGCGGATCGTGATAGGCGCTGTAAACCAGTTCCTGTTCGGCCTTCTTGTGTTCGGTGACGTCGCGTACGGTACCGGTGACCGCAGGATTTCCGCGCCACGTGATGCGCCCGATGCTTACCGAGACCACCACGCGGGTCTTGCCGTCGCGATGCAGCAACTGCACTTCCTGCGGATCGGCGGCATTTTCATCGGGAAGATCGGCCGCCAGTTGTTCCGCAAAGGCACGGCTTTCGCCGGCAATCAGTTCGGTGACCGGCTTGCCGACCACGTCGTCGGAGTCGTAACCGAGTAATCTCGCCAGTGTCTGATTGGCATACACCAGCACGCCGCTCTGACTCATGAACACGCCATCCTGGTTGGTATCCACCAGGGTCCGGTACTTTTCCTCCGACTGGGCGAGCGCCTGTTCCGCGAGTTTGCGTGGCGTGATGTCCTGGATGATGCCTTCGTAATACTGGATCTTGCCGCTTTCGTCGCGCACGATGCGGGCATTGTCCGATATCCAGATCGGGGTGCCGTCGCGTCGGAAGACCTGAAATTCCTGGTCTGCGTAAAAGCCGTCTTTTTCCAGATAACCCAGCAGCGTTGCGCGGTGCTCCGGGTGCACGTACGCGCGGGATGCGACATTGAGCCCGCTGGCAATCATCGCCTCCGGCGATTCGTAGCCGAGGATACGCGCCAGTGCCGGGTTACCGCTGATGATGCGGCCGTCGGGTGTCGACTGATAAATGCCTTCGACGGCGTTCTCGAAAATGCTGCGGTACTTGCGTTCCACATCCGCAATGGCGCCCTCGGCAACAGAGGCGGTACTGATATCGCGACACACCAGCATCACCGTGTTGCGGCCATCCAGCACGATCAGCCGGGCACGCACTTTTACCGGCAATGGCGTGCCATCCTTGCAGCGCAGCTGGGTGTCGAAATTCAAGGCCCTGTCCTTCAGCACCTGGCGACCGGCGCTACGCCAATTCTCCGAATCGCTCAGCGACGACGGAACCATTTCCATGAATTCGTCGCGGCTGTACCCGAGCAGGGCACAGGCGGCGTCGTTGACTTCCAGGAAGGGACCGATTGCGCGGCCATCCGCGTCAACCCGGTACACCAATGCGATGTCGGCGCCGATGTTGAACAGCGTCTGGTAGCTGAGATCGCGCTGATGCAACGCGTCCAGTGCGGCGCGGTAATCGGTGACGTCCTGAATGCTCGACAGGATGCAGGAACGGCGTTCGATTTCGACGACTTCGGCGGACAGCAGGCCGCGACGCTTTTCGCCGTTGCGCGCCAGCAGATGAACTTCGCGGTTCGAAATGCGGCTGGCGACGCGCAGCTCCTCAAGTATCTCGGCACGTTCTTCCAGAAACTCCCACACCCCGAGTTCAACGGCGGTGCGGCCGATGATTTCAGCCGGGCTGTAGCCGAGAACGCGTTCCACCGCCTGGTTTACGTCAGTGAACTTGCCGGTTTCCAGTTCGGAAATGGCGATGATGCCGGGCGCGGCACGGAACGAGGTGGCGAACTTGGTACCGGTGAGCCGCTGCACTTCATCAAGGCGCCGTCGCCGCAACTCGGCGGCCGCGCGACCGGCAAGCAGCCGGAGGGTTGCGAACAATTCCTCGTCGGCCTGAAAGCCATGCCGGGACATGATTCCAAGGTGGCCGATCGGATGGCCGTCCAGGCCTGGGATGGCAACTGCACAATAGGCGCGTACGCCATGCTTGCGCAGCCAACGGTCCTGCGGGTAGAGATTCGCGGCACCATCCTCGTGCCAGAGTTGACCTTCCGAAAGGACCCGCGCAGCCGGGGTACCGGCGATGAAAAACTCGCCGTTGCCAGCCGCTGCGTGATTGACGTGCCAGCCGGCGACCAGCACCAGGCGTCCGTTGTCTTCGGGTTTGCGGGCGGTGACAAAGGCGTATTCGGTATCGAGGGACGTCGCCAGCGTGCGCACCAGATGACGGAAAAAATCCTGCCCGACGACGCCGGCCGTCTGTTCCATCAATGAGCGGAAAATCCCGTTGGGCAAGGGCAACGCGGCGGACTCCGGCTTCATGCGCGGCCTCCCCACGACCAGAACTGGTTATCGGTACTGAACATAACTGGATGCGTGCCCCAACTGCAGGCGCGAACATATCGCGGCCGGGTACAGATATTGCTGAGCCGGTATCTTCAAGTCAATGAAAAAACGGAAATTTTATGCAATTCTGACAGGATTAGAGGTGTCCTGCAAAATCAAACGGGTACTTGCCGCTCGGGTCCGGTGAACCCAGATAAGTCAGCAGTTTGGCGGCAGCAGAATCGGCATCCCGGGCCGACAGCTTGCCACTGACATGATAACGGCCGTCAGGCTCGAGTTGTGCCTGGGCCTCCAGCACCAGCGGGCCACCACTGTCCTGAATAGTGGCGGTAATGGCCTTGGCGGAGCTCAGCTGCATGCGGTAGCTGCCCAGTGCGGCAGATTGCGGCCAGCTGAGACTGGCATCGCCGAGCGTGACCGTGCCCTGGACTGTTTGCGGCAGCCCGTTGTTGATCTCCAGATTGGACAGATCCAGTTGCAACAGTCCTGCCACGCTGTCGGGCGGCAGAGGCAGCCAGTGATCGAGCCGCTGCAGGGGCACACGCCCCACCAGGTTGTGGATCACCAGGCGCTGGCCGTGACCGATTGCAACGCGGCCGTCGAGTTGCATGCCCTCATCGGTAATGCGCAGGTGGTACCCCAGCTGCCCCGACCACGGTGCACGCCAGTCAAAGTGCCAGCTGACAGTGCCGAGTGGTACCGATTCGAACACCAGTTGCTGGGCCTGCCCCGACCAGATGCTGCCACTGACCCCAGTCAGCTGGATGCCGGGCGTGCGGGATCGCAACCACCGGGTGGCGTAAGCGGCCGGAAAGGTGGCGCAAAGGAAAACCAGGTAGGCGACTATGCCTGGCACCAGCCAGCGCAATATTCGACGGCTCATCCTGACGGAACCTGGAGACTGAGGTTGGCATTCACCAGCCCGGCGCCGCTTCCGCGCTGCACACTGATGTCGCTGACGCTGATGCCGAAGCGCTGATGCAAATTGCCCAGCCAGCGCAACAACGTATCGAACGACGCGCCTTCAAGCTGCACCCGCACGGAGCCATCGTTCTGCTGCTGGACCTGACGCAGTGCAGTTCCCAGGCCCGCGCTGCTGGCCTCGCGGTTGATGGTCGAGAGCAGGGAGCTCGCCGGCAGTGGGGCGGGCCGGGATCCGCCCAGTGCCTGAATACGCGCTGTTGCGGGACCCATCCAGGCCAGCAGGCTGCGTTGTTGGGCAATGTGTTCAGTCAATGCCGTCTTGCTGTTCACAAATGGAGTCAGCACGACGCCATAGACGATCACTGCAAGCAGGATCGCTGCGCCGCCGCTCAGTATCCGGCGTTCGCGCTGCTCCAGCGACAGAAACCAGCGGCGCAGTTCCTCGAATTGTTTCATGGTGTGCTGCCTGTCAATGTCAGCCGGCCGGTCGCCTGACCGTTGCTGCTGTTGACAGAATCCAGATTGACATTGAATTTGCCGGCCTGCTGCAAGGCATTCTTGAGATCGTCAAGCGCCTGAATCTGATCCGCCTGCACTTGCACCTGCAAGGTGCCGGCGTGATAACTGAAGCCGCTCAATTGAACCTTGCTGTTGGCCTGCAACGCAATGCCGAGGCTCATCAGCATTGGCAATGGACCGCTGCTGTCGCTGCTGCCGCTCAACCGGTTAAGCCGTTGCTGTATCTGTGCGCGCGGATCCACCACGCGGTGTATGTCCGGCAACGCCTTGTGAAACTGGGCAAGCACCTGTGCGTCGAGTTGTGATGCCTGATGGCGGAGCTGGAAATAGGCCACGCCCTGCTGGGTGATGCCGATAACGCAGAACGCGATCAGCAAGCCAATCGCGAGACGCCAGCGTTGCCAGTGTTCACCCATGCCCTGATGGCGCGCGAATTCACCCTGCAGCAGGTTGAGTCCGGGCCGGTTGTGCAAGGCCGCAGCGAACAGCGGCAGCAAGCCATCGTTAAGCGGAGCGCTTTGCACTTCCAGTTGCAGCGCTTCGAGTGCCGGCACAAGTGAATCAGTGGCGTCCTGTTCCGGGGCGTGCACAATCGCCTTGTCACAGGCTACGGTGACGCGCAAGCCGGTCAGCTGGCGTTCGATGAGCAACGGCGCCATCGCCAGATCGGCACAGAACCCGGAGCCATCCGGCAGACGTGTCAACACCTGTCCGGCGTCGAGCGCGAGTTGCAGTGTCGCCTCCTGCACGGGCAGGGCCAGCATCTCGGGCACCAACTCGTCCGGCGTGATTCCGGCAGCACTGAGTTGTGCCAGCCATTCGCTGACATGAGAACGTTTCAATACCGCGACGGTATAGCCGTGTTCATCACGCTCACCGAGTGCGAAATGCAGGCTTTCGATATCTTCTGCAAGCCGGTCTTCAAGTGCGAAGGGGACCGCCTGCAGGACTTTTTGCCGGTTGCGGGTCGGAATGCTGGCATACAGCAAACTGACCATGGCGCCTGGTACCAGCACTGTGACGTGTCGACCGCGAGCCGGCTCGGCAGCATCGGCCAATGCGCCGTGTTGGGCCCGGCCCACACGGTTGCCCAACGTATCCACCAGCAGCCAGCTGGCCGGCTGATCGTTTACGGGCATGCGCAGGAACAGGGTCTCAGCCATGATGGTCAATCGTCAAAGTGTGCCAAACGTTCGTCGAATGACGAACGTTCCCCCGGTCTGATTTCTGTAGAGCAGACTGTACATGGTGAGATGCGTGCTGCCAATGATTACCTTCACGGTGAGGCGGAAATAGTTCGATGTCACCCCGACGTTTGGCGGCAGCCGCTGGTTGTTGGTCAGTTGTGACCAGGTTCCGGCAAGCGCGCTCTGGTTTTCGATGGGGTGCATTGCCAGGGCCTGGGACAGCGCGGTCGCGGTTCCCAGGTCGATGTTGGGCGCGAGCGACATCAGCACCGCGGGCGGCGCGGTGTTGACGTTCACCGGCACCGGACTGATTACGAGTGGGCTGCCAACACCTGATCCATTACCTAGACCGCTACCTGATCCACCAGCTGATCCACCAGCTGATCCACCACCTGATCCACCAGCTGATCCACCAGCTGATCCGTTGTTGAGTTGCAGTGGCAGCACACAGACATACGGTTCGAGTTTCTGGAACACATCCGGCGTCACTCCGGCAACCAGCAACAATTCGGAGATGCTGGTCATCGGACGTTCCGCGGTGAGGTAGGGCGGTTGCAGGCGCGTGTAGGTTTCATCCTTGGCGCCGCCCGGAACAGATGGCTGATCGCCCTTGTTGACCCAGTCGAGTACCGCGTACGCGATGCCTGGATCGAGATTGAGGTTAGTCAGCAGCCGTTGAAATTGGGTGAAGGCGGTGCTCTGCGTCGTCGGGCTGGCCTGAGCACTGACCAGATTGTTGAGATTGAACAAGCCCTGCATATCCTGCATCTGTCCCGTCACCGAACCACCCTGTACCGGCAATGGCGGCAGATGCATGGCCCAGTCCTGAGTCAGGTTGACGCTGTTATCAGTGCTGGCAGCAGATTGACCGGGTTTCGGCTTTCCGGCATTTTCCAC
>DASUXE010000336.1:0-4949 GCA_036378075.1 Gammaproteobacteria bacterium | reverse complement strand
GCTGCCGACGATGCCTTTCCGATCGGCGATATCGACGACATCCTGCCGGGGCTCATGGAACGCTGCGAACGCGTGTATTACACCATGGGCAATTATCCGGATTTTGATCGCCGCATTATCGAATGGGTGAACGGCCTGCGTACCCAGGCCAAGAGCGGCACGCAGTCGCCGCAGGAATTCGTCACGCTCGGGCACATCCTGCATGACATGCGCCTGTACAAGAGCCGTACCGAAATCGATGTGATGCGCGAGGCGGCACAGATTTCGGTGCGCGCCCACCAGCGCGCGATGCAGGTCTGCCGGCCCGGCATGAACGAGGCGGAACTGGAGGCGGAGTTCCTGCATGAATTCCGCCGTCACGGCGGCACCACGGCCTACAACCCGATTGTCGGCGGCGGTGAGAATGGCTGCATTCTGCATTACGTGGAAAACAACCGTCTGCTCAGGGACAACGATCTGGTGCTGATTGATGCGGCTTGTGAGCTGGATTGCTATGCCTCCGATATCACCCGCACTTTTCCGGTCAACGGGCGTTTCAGCGCCGAGCAACGCGCGGTTTATGACGTAGTGCTGAAGGCACAGCTGGCGGCGATCGACAAGGTGCGGGCCGGCAATCACTGGAATGCGCCGCACGAGGAAGCGGTCAAGGTGTTGACGGCGGGCCTGGTGAAACTCGGTTTGCTCAAGGGCACGGTCTCGAAACTCATCAAGGACGAGGCCTACCGCGCGTTCTACATGCATCGTACCGGTCACTGGCTGGGCCTCGATGTGCATGACGTGGGTGACTACAAGGTGGGCGACGAGTGGCGCGAACTCGAACCCGGCATGGTGCTGACGGTGGAGCCCGGGATTTATATTGCCGCCGGCACCAAGGGTGTGCCCAAGCGCTGGTGGAACATCGGCGTGCGCATCGAAGACGATGTGCTGGTCACCAAAGGCAAACCGGATGTGTTGAGCGGCGGTCTGGTCAAGCAGGCCGACGAGATCGAGGCGTTCATGCGCCGGCGTGCGGCCTGATCGCGATGCCGAACGCGACCGCCAGCTTTGATGTATTGATTGCCGGCGGCGGTCTGGTCGGTGCCAGTCTGGCCGCAGCACTCGCACCGTTGCCGATCCGGATTGCCGTGGTCGAAGCCATCCCGTTCGGCAGTCGTGGCCAGCCGAGTTACGACGATCGCGTCACGGCGGTGTCGTTCGGCAGCCGCCGCATTTTCGAGAGCATCGGGTTGTGGTCAGGCATTGCAGCGGAAGCGACGGCGATCCGCCGGATTCATGTTTCTGACCGCGGCCGTCCGGGTGCTGCGCACCTGGATGCGAAGGAAGCAGGGGTCGAGGCGCTGGGCTATGTGGTGCCGAATCGAATCATCGGCCAGGCCTTGAGTACTTTCCTGCCCGCGCAATCCAACATCACCTTGATTGCGCCGGCGAAGTTGCAGGATTTCACAGCGCAGGATGACTGTGTGCGCGCCCGGCTCGAAGCCGATTCCGGACCGATGGAAATCAACGCGCGATTGCTGGTGGCGGCGGACGGGGCCAATTCCCGGATTCGCGAGCAACTGGGCATTGCCGGGCACAGCTGGGACTATGCGCAAAGCGCGATCATCTGCAACGTCAGTGTCGAACGTCCCCAGCACGGCGTGGCGTTCGAGCGTTTCACCGACAGCGGGCCGTTGGCATTGTTGCCGATGGGCGAGGAACGCTATGCGCTGGTGTGGACCGTGGCGCAATCCGAACTCGAAGCGATGCTGGCGATGGACGACGCAGCCTTGCTGGCCCTGGCCGCAGCGAAGTTCAACGGTCGCTTTGGACGATTTCTCAAGGCAGGCAAACGGCAATCGTATCCGCTGAGTCTGGTGCGTGCTGCGTCACAATTGCACGGCCGCTGTGTGATTGCCGGCAATGCCGCTCACAGTCTGCATCCGATTGCCGGCCAGGGTTTCAATCTTTCGTTGCGCGACGTGGCGGCGCTGACCGAAACGCTGGCTGAAATCGTGCGCACCGGCGGCGACCCCGGCCAGGACGAGCGGCTTGCCGAGTACGTCAGGATGCGCCGCCGGGATCAGACCGGCACCGCGTTGTTTACCGATTTTCTGGTGCGCGTGTTCAGCAATCCGCTGTTGCCGGTGCGGCTGTTGCGCAATGCCGGTCTGCTGGGCGTCGAACTGCTGCCGCCGCTGCGGCATGCGCTGATGCGCCACAACATGGGACTGGCCGGCCGCCTGCCTGGGCTGGCGCGCGGAGTGAGTCTGAAATGAATCACGATTTCGATATCGCGATCGTCGGCGCCGGTGTGGTGGGCGCGACCCTGGCCTGCGCGTTGCGCAACAGCGGTTTGCGGATCGCCTTGCTGGATGCACGCCGCCCGGAAACCTTCGCCGCGGAGGCGGAACTGGACCTGCGCGTGTTCGCACTGTCACGCGCCAGCATCCGCATGCTCGATGCCCTCGGTGCATGGCAAACCATCCGCAGCGTGCGGGCGTCGCCCTATCGGGAAATGCATGTCTGGGATGCAGGTGGCAACGGCAGCATCCATTTCGATTGTGCCGAGGTCGGTGAACCCTGGCTCGGGTATATCGTCGAGAACCACCTGATCCAGCACGCGCTCCTGCAGCAGATCGAGGCGAGTGGCGCAGTCAGATTACTGGCGCCTGCCACGCTTACGGCGCTTGATCCCGACACCAGCGGAGTCAGTTTCAGTCTCGATGGCGGACAGCGTTACCGGGCACGGCTGCTGGTTGCCGCCGACGGTGCCGCTTCCGCAACCCGTGCATTGCTGGGAATCGAAACCCGCGGTTGGCGTTACGGGCAGCAGGCAATCGTGGCGCACCTCGATGTGGAACGCCCGCACCAGGAGACGGCGTGGCAGCGGTTTTTACCAGCCGGGCCGCTGGCCTTGTTGCCGCTGGTAGATGGCCGGGTGTCATTGGTGTGGTCTGCCGATGATGCGCAGGCGGAACGCTTGCGGGCGCTGGATGATGCGGCATTTTGCGAAGCCGTCAGCGTTGCCAGCGATCACATGCTCGGCAAGGTCACCGGCACCACGAAGCGGGCGGGATTTCCACTGCAGCTTTTGCATGCGCAACGCTACGTCAGAACCCGTTGTGCGTTGATTGGAGATGCGGCGCACGTCGCGCATCCGTTGGCGGGGCAGGGTGTGAATCTGGGAATGCTGGATGCGGCCAGCTTCGCCGACGTGATACTGGCGGCGCACACCCGACATCGGGATATTGGCGATCCGGGTGTGTTGCGGCGCTATGAACGCGCGCGCAAGGCCGACAATCTCGCGATGATTTACGCGCTGGACGGATTTAAACGGCTTTTCAGCAACGATAGCGCAACGCTGGCAGTGCTGCGTAATTGCGGAATGCGCGCTGTAGACGCATTTACGCCGCTCAAGAGCGTGTTTATGCGCCGTGCAATGGGATTGGGTGGGGAATTACCGACTTTGGCGCAGTAAAACGTCGCGTTGATGCAACAAATTGGGTCGATTTCTTAAAACAAACCCCGCTTGTGCGGGGTTTTCTGTCTCTGAGTCCTGCCAATCTTCAAACGTGGTGACTGTGCAGGTCACAAGGTTACGGTTTCGCTCTGTTCAACCCGGACGCTGCGGCGATAAAGATCACCGAGGCCGGTTGGCCTGTTTCCGGATGACGTGGCTCACGTGTTTCGATCAATCGCAGCCCGTTGCGGGCGAACAAACGTGTCCAGCTTTCGAGGGTTCTGAAATACCAGGGCGCCGGATCGGTGAATGCAGGTCCGAACCCCTGCCAGGAACCTTCGCGCCAGCCATCCCGGTAGGGCCGGTCGCCGCAGGCACTGACCGGATGCAGCGTCTGCACGATGAATGTGCCGTTGGAATTCAGCAGTGAAGGAACCGCGGCAAACAATCCTGCCACCGATTCCCTGCCGAGCAGCGCGAAGTTGCAGACCACTACGTCGGCACGCTCATCGAGGGCGCCGGCCGCGATCTGTTCGTACATGAGCACCCGAAAATCACCGCCGCCGGCATTCCTGGCCTGTTCAATGAGTTCGGGTACGGCGTCCACCCCTGTGACCCGAATTCCCGCTTTACTCAGCGCTCTGCTCAGCCAGCCTTCCCCGCACCCGAGGTCGAGCACGGTTTCCGGTTTGCATCCGAGAATTGCGTCGATGACGGACTGATCGGTGACGAGCCGCCGGCTTTCTATTTGCCGGTCACGGACTGCGGTGGTCCAGGGCGCGGCATTTTTGTGCCACGAATCGAGGATCTTCGCATCGCTGAGCGGATCCATCGGTAACCGGCGCGGGATTCGACCGGCTTATTTCGCGAGCAGTTTGTCCACCTTGGCGGCACAAATGAAATCGTTTTCGGACAGGCCGCCGATGGCATGGGTGCTGTAACGCACCAGGCAATGGTTGTATCCGACTTCGAGATCGGGGTGATGGCTTTCGCGATTCGCAATCCAGGCCACTGCGTTGACGAAACCCATGGTGCCGTTAAAGCCTTTGAACTTGAAGTCCTTGCGGATTTCCCTGGCGTCGGCGGTGAGCTCCCAGTCGGGCGCGATCTTTTTCAGATAGCGTTCGGCTTCTTCACGAGTCAGGGGCTGGATGCCGCCTTCGCAGGGAACGCAGTGCTTTTCGGCCAGTTCAGTCATGGCAACCTCGATGATTACTGAATTGATAAAACAGATCGGGCAGCGGGGTCAGGCCCAGCTGACTTTCTTTTCGGCGGGCGGATAATTCGGCTCGTGCATGCCGAGTTCCCGCGCTTGACGGATCAGTTCCATGAGGTCCTGATGCGCCAGATTGAACATGTCTTCCAGGCTGTTGATGGTGAAGTAAGTGGTCTGGAAGATATCGATTCGATACGGCGTGCGCAGTGCCTCGACCGGATCGAACGGCTTGCGCACCGGTTTGTCGCTTTCGATTGCATACGGTGTTTCGCCGAATGATGACACGACACCGGC
>DASUXE010000335.1:0-8378 GCA_036378075.1 Gammaproteobacteria bacterium | reverse complement strand
TGTCGCCGCGCTGCACGCGCTCGACCAGGGTCCGGTCTGAACCGGTATCCACCGGCTGGTGTTTAGTCACCGGTTCAGGGCTGTGCATCCGTTATGCTCATAGACAAATGGGGTAGAAAATAGTTCGCCAAACCAGAGAGTTGCGGGTATATTTCGCGTCCCTGCGGAACAACCGTTCCCGAGGGGCAGAAAGTCCATTCTAGCAGTCCCGGAGGACCCCGGACCATGCGCCAGGCACTCGGTTTCGACGTCTTGATCGTGGGCAGCGGTGCCGCCGGACTCAGTCTGGCGCTGCGGCTGCCAGCACATTACAAGGTCGCGCTGGTTGCCAAGGGTGACCTGACCGAAGGCAGCACGCTATACGCCCAGGGCGGCATTTCTGCGGTACTCGACAAGGCGGATTCGATCGAATCACACATCGAGGACACCCTCAACGCCGGCGCCGGGTTGTGTGATCCTGCGGTGGTCCGCTACGTCGTCGAACAGGGGCCGGCCTGTATCCGCTGGCTGATCGACCAGGGCGTGCATTTCACCCGCGAACACGACCCCAATGACGCGGGAGGCTACCATCTGACCCGGGAGGGTGGCCACAGTCACCGTCGTGTGGTCCACGCCGCCGACGCGACCGGGCGGGAAATCGAAACCACGCTTGAAAGCATGGTCCGGCAGCGCACCAATATCACGCTGCTGGATCACCATCTGGCCGTGGACCTGATCACCGCCGGCAAGCTCGGACTGCCCGACTCGCGCTGTTACGGCGCGTATCTGCTCGATCAGCGCAAGCAGCGGGTGCGCACCGTCGGCGCCCGCCATGTGGTGCTCGCCACCGGCGGCGCGAACAAGGTCTATCTGTACACCACCAATCCCGACAGTTCGACCGGCGATGGCATTGCCATGGCCTGGCGCGCCGGTTGCCGGGTTGGCAACATGGAATTCATGCAGTTCCACCCGACCTGCCTGTATCACCCGGCGGCCAAATCGTTCCTGATCAGTGAGGCGGTGCGAGGCGAAGGCGGCAGGCTGCTACTGCCCGACGGCACGCCCTTCATGCAGCGGTTCGATTCACGTGGCGAACTGGCACCGCGCGACATCGTGGCGCGCGCCATTGACCATGAAATGAAACGGCTCGGTGCTGATCATGTATTGCTCGATATCAGTCATCGTTCCAAGGACTTCATCCAGCAACACTTCCCGACAATCTATGCGCGTTGCCAGGATTTCGGCTTCGACATGGCTGCGGGACCGATCCCGGTGGTGCCTGCCGCGCATTACACCTGCGGCGGCGTCCTCACCGACCTGCACGGACGCACCGACCTGCCCGGCCTGTATGCAATCGGCGAAACAGCTTTCACCGGCCTGCATGGTGCCAACCGCATGGCCAGCAATTCACTACTCGAATGTCTGGTATTTGGCGCGGCTGCAGCGCAGGACATCACTGCCAATGACAACGGCGCCACGTTGCCGGCTTCGCTGCCCAAATGGGATGAAAGCCGGGTTACGGATTCCGACGAGGAAGTCGTCGTGTCGCACAACTGGAGCGAATTGCGACATTTCATGTGGGACTACGTCGGCATCGTACGTACCAACAAACGTCTGAAGCGCGCCGCCAGCCGTGTCGAACTGTTGCTGCATGAAATCGAGGAATACTACGGCAACTTCCGTATCAACAACGACCTGATCGAACTGCGCAACCTCGCCCAGGTGGCAGGACTGATCGTGCAATCGGCCAGCTTGCGGCGTGAAAGCCGCGGGTTGCATTACACACTGGATTATCCCGAAGCGGATGCCGCGCGCATTCCCCGTAGCACGGTGTTGGTACCCGACAATTTCGCCGGCAATCACCTTGAGGTGAAATGGCAGTGATTCAGTGCTTCGGAGCGCCGTAACGCAACAACACCCGCAGACGCCGCAAGCCATCAGCCCGCGCACTGTCCTGCGCCAGCATCACCGTGTGTTTCCTGCCGTCGAGATCCCTGAAGCGGGCGATCACCAGCCAGCTACCGAGATACAGCTCCGGCAACAACTCGACCTCCAGCTCGCGACCTTCACGATTGATGACATGCCAGCCCTGTTCCTGCGACCAGGATAAACGTCGCGGAGTGCGCTTCCGGTATAACACACCGTTGCACATCAAGCTGCCGATCACTGCCAGCAGCAGCACCAGGCGGCTGAGCAAGGCAACCGGTAGTTGCGCGCACACCAGCGCCGCCATCACATGGATCGTCAATACCAGCATCGCGATCAGTCGCGATGGACGGATATCAAGAATGAGCGGTTCGACGTAGGATTTCGATGACACGGGCTTGGGCGTCGTCTGCGGGTGTCGAGCGGCCAGTCAGCTGATACAACAGATCGGGATCCGGCAGCTCAAGCAGCATCTCGAATGCCGACCGGTCTTCGGCCGACGCATCCGGGTAATGCGAAGCCAGATAACCCTCCAGCACGACATCCAGTTCTTTCATGCCGCGCCGGCAGCGCCAGCGCAGACGGGACAACCGTTGTAACTCGTCTTGCATGAATCAGGCCAAATCCTAATGTTCACGCTCAGCGAGCAGTTTCTTGATTTCGGCAATCGCCTTGGCCGGATTCAGTCCTTTAGGACAGGTCCGCGTGCAATTCATGATGGTGTGGCAACGATACAGTTTGAACGGATCCTGCAGATCGTCGAGCCGCTCACCGGTCGCCTCGTCGCGGCTGTCCGCAATCCAGCGATAGGCCTGCAACAGGATGGCCGGACCCAGATAGCGATCAGGATTCCACCAGTAACTCGGACAGCTCGTGGAGCAGCAGGCGCACAGGATGCACTCGTACAGGCCGTCCAGTTTTTCGCGTTCTTCCTTGGATTGCAGCCGCTCGCGGTCAGGTGGTGCCGATTGCGTGCGTATCCAGGGTTTGATTGAGGCATATTGCGCATAAAAATGTGTGAGATCCGGTACCAGATCCTTGACCACCGGCATGTGCGGCAGCGGATATATCTTTACGTCGCCTTTCATGTCGCCGCAGGCCTTGGTGCATGCCAGCGTATTGGTGCCATCGATGTTCATGGCGCAAGATCCGCAGATACCTTCGCGGCAGGAACGCCGCAGGGTCAGGGTTGGGTCGATTTCATTCTTGATCTTGAGCAGCGCGTCCAGCACCATCGGCCCGCACTTGTCCATGTCGACTTCGTAGGTGTCGATGCGTGGATTCTCACCGCTGTCCGGATCGTAACGATAGACACGGAAGCGTGTGAGGTTTTTCGCACCCTGCGCCTTGGGGGTTTTGCCTTCCCGGACCCGGGAGTTTTTCGGCAGTGTGAATTCAGCCATGCTTGCCACCCTTCAAAAAGTGATTCTCAATACACCCGTTTCTTGGGCGGGAACGGCTTGATCTCGTCGGACAGCGTGAAGCTGTGCACGGGACGATAATCGAGCTTGACGCTGCCGTCATTGCTCAGCCACGCCAGCGTGTGTTTCATCCAGTTCTGATCATCGCGCTCCGGAAAATCCTCGCGCGCATGCGCACCACGGCTCTCGGTTCTGTTCACCGCACCATGCATGGTGACAGCGGCACAGCCGAGCAGATTTTCCAGTTCCAGGGTTTCCGCCAAGTCGCTGTTCCAGATCAGCGAGCGATCCGATACCTTGACGTCGGCGAATGAATCATGGACCTGCTTGAGACGTTGCTTGCCCTCTTCCAGGGTCTTGCCGGTGCGGAACACGGCCGCATCCGATTGCATGACCTTCTGCATGCGCAGGCGAATCTCCGCCGTTGACTGCGATCCATTGGCATGACGCAACCGATCGAAACGGTCGAGCACCTTTTCGGTTGCAGCAGCCGGAATATTGCGCGAGGTCTTGCCCGCCTTTACGGTTTCGGCGCAACGCCGAGATGCGGCACGACCGAACACCACAAGATCCAGCAGGGAGTTCGAACCCAAACGATTCGCCCCATGCACCGAAACGCAGGCTGCTTCACCAACCGCCATCAGGCCCGGCACCACGCTATCAGGGTTGCCGTCCTTGAGGGTCATTGCCTCGCCGTGATAATTGGTGGGAATACCGCCCATGTTGTAATGCACGGTCGGCAGTACCGGAATTGGCTGCTTGTTCACGTCCACGCCGGCAAAGATACGCGCGGTTTCCGCAATACCGGGCAGGCGCTCGTGAATCACTTCGGGACCAAGGTGTTGCAGGTTCAGGAAGATATGATCCTTCTCCGGGCCCACCCCGCGGCCTTCGCGAATCTCGATGGTCATGGCACGGCTGACCACATCGCGCGAGGCCAGATCCTTGGCATTGGGTGCATAACGTTCCATGAAACGCTCGCCTTCGGAATTGGTGAGATAACCGCCCTCACCACGCGAGCCTTCGGTGATCAGACAGCCTGCGCCATAAATGCCGGTCGGATGGAATTGCACGAATTCCATGTCCTGCAACGGCAGGCCGGCACGCAACACCATGCCGTTGCCATCGCCGGTGCAGGTGTGCGCCGACGTGCAGGAAAAATACGTACGACCGTAGCCGCCGGTGGCCAGAATGACCTGCTGCGCCAGGAAGCGATGCAGTTGCCCGGTGGTGAGATCCCATGCGATCACGCCCCGGCAAACACCGTCTTCCATTAACAGGTCAATTGCAAAATATTCAATGAAGAATTCCGCCTTGTGTTTCAGACTCTGCTGATAAAGCGTATGCAGCATGGCGTGCCCGGTGCGATCCGCCGCAGCACAGGTGCGATGCGCCGTGCCTTCACCGAAATGCGTGGTCATGCCACCGAATGGACGCTGATAAATCTTGCCTTCCTCGGTGCGCGAGAACGGCACGCCATAATGTTCCAGTTCGATTACCGCAGGTACGGCATCACGGGTCATGTATTCGATGGCATCCTGATCGCCGAGGTAATCACCGCCCTTGACGGTGTCATACATGTGCCAGCGCCAGTCGTCTTCGCCCATGTTGCCGAGCGAAGCACTGATACCACCCTGTGCGGCAACGGTGTGGCTGCGGGTTGGAAATACCTTGGTGATATTGGCGGTGGAAAATCCCGCTTCCGCGAGCCCGAAGGTGGCACGCAAGCCTGCGCCGCCGGCTCCCACCACCACCACGTCATACACGTGATCAATCAGTTCGTAGGCATTCGCCATCTTGTTCAGCCTCCAAAAGCAATACGCAGCACGGCGAAAATACCGCTGAGCGCGAGCAGCACACAGATGAATTTGATCAGCAACAGGGAACCGAACTTGGACCAGACGCCATGCACGTAATCCTCGATCACCATTTGCAGTCCGAGATAAGCGTGATAGAACGCTGTGCCGATCAGGATCACCAGCAACACAGCGGCCATCGGTGCATGTACCCATGCATATGCATGAGCGTAGTCCCCATGCATGATGCGCAGCACACTGTAGGCAAACCATAGCGTCAGGGGAATCAGTGCCAGCGCGGTAACACGCTGGGCCATCCAGTGTGTGGTGCCCTCTTTCGCCGAACCGAGACCGCGGGCGCGTGCCAGCGGGTTACGCAGACTCATGCCGCACCTCCCTTCATGTATGCCAGCACGATGGTCAGAACCGTCAGTCCCATCGCTACTACCCAGACCGTGTATCCCGACGCATACAGATCCCTGATCTCGAAGCCCTTGCCTGCATCCCAGAACAGATGCCGGATTCCGTTGCACAGGTGGTAGAACAGCGCGAAGGTCCAGCCCCACATCAACAGCTGGCCGATCCAGGTACCGAACAGCCAGTGTGCCGTCGCATAGTTGTCCGGCCCCATGGCTATGGCGATAAACCAGTACACCAGTGCCAGACTGCCGAATGCGAGCGCAACGCCGGTGGCCCGATGCAGGATCGACATGGTCATGGTGATTTGCCATCGGTAGATCCCGATGTGCGGCGATGTAGGCCGATTATCTGTCGCCATCGTTTTACCTCTCTCAATCCTTAATTCAATACCGAATATGAAACCGCCCCGAGGCACTGGGTGCGAGCAGCGGGCTGGGACTAGAAATCGATGCAGCGGCCTCCCTTCTCCCAGTCGCCGTAGCGGGTGGGCTCGGGACCCTTCGGGCCACCGATTTCCCTGGGAGTCGGCGATGGGCGCGGTTCTTTCCCGGTGTCATGAACCGGGGCAACCGGGGCGGGCTGGTTTTTTGTTCTTGTTTCGGACATGTGGACGCTTTCGGACAGGATGCGGCATTTTACACCCAAAGCCTCCGGGCTGCAGGCCGCACTGACAGCCGCCGTACATGTCTCTATCATAGGCACCAGTCCCATCCGGTGCGATCATGAACTCCACTTGGCAGACATTCCTCACCGCACAGGGCGCCCGCTATGACGGGGACCGCCTGGCAGGTTTCGCGACAGATTCACCCGCCATGTCAGCGGATATCCTTGCGGATCTTTCGCATGAGGGCATCATCGCCGTGCAAGGCGCCGACGCGCGCGCGTTCCTGCAGGGCCAACTCAGCACGGATATCGACGCCCTCACCCCGGATACCAGCCAGTTGAGTTCATGGAGCACGGCTAAAGGCCGGGTGGTCACGGTACTGCGCGTGCTGCAATACCAAGAACGTATTCTGCTGTTGCTGCCACGGCCCTTGCTCACCGCCGTGATGAAACGGTTGTCCATGTATGTGCTGCGCGCCAAAGCCAGCCTGAGCGATGCCAGCGATGCATGGGTCCGTATCGGTCTTGCCGGCAACAACGCGATCCGGTTACTGGAAATTGCCGGCTTGCCGGTCCCGCGCAAGGTGAACGCAGCAATCACTCACGGGGATTTGCTGATTGTGCGTTTGCACGGCGCCACCCCACGTTTTCTGATACTGGGGCCGACGGTCGAGATGACGGATACCTGGAAACGTCTTGTTTCAGCCGGTGCCGTGGCGGCTGGCGAAGACAGCTGGGCGCTGCACAAAATTCTGGCCCATGAAGCCACGGTCTATCCGGAAACCACCGAGCACTTCGTCGCACAGATGATCGGTCTCGAGGAACTGGGCGCGGTCAATTTCAAAAAGGGCTGCTACATCGGCCAGGAGATCATCGCCCGCGCACATTTCCGCGGCACAGTGAAACGCCATCTGTTGCAGGCACGTTGCGACACAAAAGATATTATCCCGCCGGGGGCGGCAATCCGGATTGCCGGGAATACGGTGCCGGTAGCGGAAGTTGTTGATGCCAGACCGGGCATGGGCAGCGGGCAGGAAATGCTGATCGTGATTCAAGACGAGCATCGCGACGGCGCACTGCAACTGACCACCAACGGCCGGCCAGTCAGCATCGTTCAGGCAGTCTGAACGGCCTCAACCAGCGCGCTGCATGGCGATCGCGTAGAAGCCATCGGTTCCGTGCCGGTGCGGCAACAATTGCAGCGCGCCTTCCGGAGTATAGGCATCCTTCAGCTCGACCCCTTGCGCGGCAAGTATGCTTGCTGCGGGCGTGACTTCGAAATCCGGATGCTGTGACAAAAATTCATCCGTCACGGCATGGTTCTCTTCCTCTAGCAGGCTGCAGGTTGCATACACCAGTCTGCCACCGGGCCGCACCAGTTGCGATGCCGCACCAAGAATGCTGCGTTGCAGGGCATGCAGTGCGCCGATGTCGACCTGCTTCCATTTGACATCCGGGTTGCGCCGCAAGGTTCCGGTGCCCGAGCACGGCGCATCCACCAGCACCGCATCCATCTTGCCCCACCACGATTTCAAGCGGGTGTCGTTTTCATCATGCAGAATGCGCCGCTGGATCGTATCCACACCCGCCCGCTTGAGCCGTGGCTTGAGGCGGTTCAGCCGCTGCTCTGAAACGTCACAGGCGTAAATCACACCGGTATTGTTCATCAGAGCCGCCAGTTGCAGGGTTTTGCCTCCCGCGCCGGCGCAGAAATCCACCACCTTCTGTTTCGGTTTGGGATCCAGCAGCAAGCCGATCAGTTGACTGCCTTCATCCTGCAATTCAAAGCCGCCATCGCGGAATGCCGCGGTGTTGAACAAGGGACCACGTTTTTCGCGTCGCAGCCCGAAAGGCGAATACGGCGTCGGATTCATCTCGTACTCTTCGGCCGCCAGCATCTGCTTCAGGGCATCGCGATCGGTCTTGAGCGTATTGACCCGAATATCGACAGGCGCAGGTTGATTCAAGGCCTCGGACAGCTTCAGGGTTTCCGCTTCACCAAATTGCGTCACCAGACTTTCTGCCAGCCAGTCCGGCAGATTGGCGCGCACCGCCAGCGGAAATTCGAACATGTCGAGCGCCCGCACCCGTTCGACCAATGCGACCGCGTCACCATCGAATCCTGCCTGCTCCAGCGCACGCGCACTCCAGCCGCTGTATTTCAAAAGATAGGTACCAACCAGCCAGTGGGCGGTATCAGCTGCCTCGCCCGCTACCGGCAACGCGAGCGCCG
>DASUXE010000334.1:0-3024 GCA_036378075.1 Gammaproteobacteria bacterium | reverse complement strand
GGATTATGTTCTCCAGGTGACGGAATTCTAGACGGCCCTGGCGCGGGCTGGTGTGATCTGGGTCAATGGATGGGTGGTCCGGGTGCTGGGGGTGATATTTCCAAGAGCCATAATTGCAACGCAGGGCGGCTTACGTAGTGGTCGTTCATTCCTGACACCGTTTTACGTTACCTGATCTGTTGTGGAATCGCTAACAAGTCGGCTTGAGCAACTGCACCTTGCCACTATCCTTTCCATAAGAATCATTCATCCTGAATTCTAATACGCTTCCATTTCCGAATCGTGAGGTCAGCGCTGAATTTACGTGCTCGCATGCAGCGTTGCATGCGTTGCTGACCTCGCTTCCACTGCCTATGCACTCGATTGAAAGCTTATCCATATTGAATTCGGGGGAATATTCAAAAGTAAGCCGTACTGCTGGTTCGTTCTGAACGTTGTGCGTATAAGTCTTGCACAGCGGAGAGGGCTCTCCCGATGCTGGATAACACTCTGAGGGCGAATAGCCATTTTCGCTAGCCCAAGCGTCGAGCTCGGACTTGACTTGATCATAATCAAACTTGATGGCTTCGATAGAGCTTTGCGACGTGATCTGATTCGACGGACGAATCATTAGTTCTTCACGTTGACCGCAAGAAAAAGCCATCAACGGTAGACAGCTAAATAGCAAAACCACTCTTATCGTTCGGTACATTTTGAACCCGTATTGTCAATTCTTGAAGGTCTGCCAATGGCTGTCAGCGGTCATCGCGAATGATGTTGATGAATTGGCTACAGCGCTAGTTCCAGCGCCTGAATATCAGACTCGTATTCACGCCGCCGAACGCAAAATTGTTGTTCATGATCAGGCCGGTTTCGATCTTGCGGCCTTCGCCGGTGAGGTAGTCGAGATCGGCGCAGCGTTCATCCAGATTGTCGAGGTTGATGGTCGGCGCGAACCAGCCTTCACGCATCATTTCAATGGGCAGCCAGGATTCGAGTGCCCCGGCCGCACCCAGGGTGTGACCGAAATAGCTTTTCAGTGAGCTGATGGGTACCGCGCGCTTGAATATTTCACGGGTGGCGATGGTTTCGGCGACGTCACCCAGATCGGTGGCGGTGCCGTGGGCATTGACGTAGCCGATTTCATCCGGCGACACCCCGGCGCTTTCCAGTGCCAGCTGCATGGCCTGCGCCATGGTCTCCATCTGTGGCTGCGTCATGTGCGCGCCATCGGAGTTGGTGCCGAAGCCGACGATCTCGGCATAAATTCTTGCGCCGCGCGCCTGCGCGTATTCCATATCTTCGAGAATCAGGGTCACGGCACCTTCGCCGAGCACCAGCCCGTCGCGGTCGCGGTCGAACGGACGCGGGGTGGTTTCCGGCGCGTCGTTGCGCAGGCTCGCACCGTACATGGTGTCGAACATGGCGACCGGACCGATGCTGAATTCCTCGCCGCCACCCGCGATCATCACGGTCTGCTGGCCGTACTTGATGGTTTCGTAGGCGAAGCCGAGCGCCTGGCTGCCGGAGGTGCAGGCGCTGCTGGAGGGAATCACGCGGCCGGTGATGCCGAGCAGCATGCCGATGTTCACCGCGCCGGTGTGGCTCATCATCTTCACGTACGTGTTCGAGGTGACGCCGCGCACTTTGTAATGCACGTCGAGACTGCCGAATGCGACCACGGCCTGCGCACTGCCGGCCGATGCACCGTGCGCGATGCCGGTTTTGCCGGATTTGAGAACCGGATCGCCGAGCAGACCAGCATCACTGAGCGCGCGCTCCGCCGACAGCGTCGACATCAGCGCGACTGGACCCATGCTGCGGGTGATCTTGTGCGTGTAGTGTTCCGGGATGTCGAACGGTTCGACGCGTGCGCCGAGCCGGGTGCGCAATCCCTGATAACGGTCCAGTTCTGTCAGATAGCGCACGCCGGACTGGCGTGCTTTCAGTTTGGCGCGGATGCTTTCCCAGTCATGACCCAGCGCAGTCAATCCGCCGAAGCCGGTGATGACCACGCGCCGCATCTCAGCACATCCCGCCATTCACGGCGAATACCTGCCGGGTGATGTAACCGGCCGATTCTGAAAACAGGAATGCGACCAGACCCGCAACTTCTTCGGGTTTGCCGAGCCGCCCCATCGGTACCTGTTTGAGAATTTCTTCCATGGGTGCGTCGTGCAGCATGTCGGTTTCAATCGGGCCGGGCGCTACGCAGTTGACAGTGATGCGGCGGGTGGCGAGTTCCATCGCCAGCGCCTTGGTCGCGCCGATGATGCCGGCCTTGGCGGCGCTGTAATTGGTCTGGCCGCGATTGCCCATGATTCCCGATACCGACGCGATCGTCACAATGCGGCCGCCGTCACGCAGTCGCACCAGCGGCATCACCAGCGGACGCAACACATTGTAGAAGCCGCCCAGATTGGTATTGATGACGCGGTCCCAGTCTTCACCCGACAGGGCCGCGAAAGTGTTGTCGGCAGTGACGCCCGCGTTGCACACCACGCCCCAGTAGGCACCGTGCGCTTCCAGTTCCGCTTCCAGCGCGCGGCTGGTGGCTTCGCGATCGGCGAGATCGAAACTGACACTGTGTGCCTGGCCGCCAGCCTCCACGATTTCCTTCGCCAGTGCATCGGCTTTCGCCGCATTGCGGTGGTAATGCAGCGCGACGTCGAAGCCGTCGCGGCCGAGTTGCCGCGCAATCGCGCCACCGATGCCGCCGCTCGCGCCAGTGACCAGTATCCGTTTTGCCTCACTCACCGCAGTTGCTCCTGTTGCGCTTTCAGTTCGTCGTCGATTTCTATAATGATGATGGTGGCCTTGGCCAGCGTTTCGCCGCCGCACGATACGCTGCAGTTGCAGGCCGCTAGGCCGCCATTGTCACCGAATTCACGTTCGGCGACGATCTCCAGATCCATGCCTTCCCGGAACCACGCTGCGGTGGTTTCGTAGCGGCGTGTACCGAGCAGCATGCCGGCGCGAGGTTCGCGCTGTTCGCGACGGCCATTCAGTCCGGCATGGGCGGCAATGGCCTGCGCCATCATTTCG
>DASUXE010000333.1:0-7324 GCA_036378075.1 Gammaproteobacteria bacterium | reverse complement strand
TGAAATGGATGTCGGTGAGCCATAAACCGCGTAAATCCTGCCGCGCCAGACCCTCGAGTTGCGCATCGAAGCCGGTGGTGCTGCCGAGTGAGCGGGTCGATACCAGGTTGAGCGCCTGCTGTTTCAGGTCGCGTTCGGTTTCGGCCTTTTTAAGCGCCGCGACCAATGATGGATCGGCCGTCGCCTTGGGGATGCTTTTTTCGAGCTGGGTCAGATGCGCGGTCCCCTGCTGTTCCTGCTTCTGCAAGGTTGCGAGTTGCCGGGTCAGCAAGCGGGTTTGCCACAAGCTGTAAACGTATATAAGGAACAGGGCGAGCACGAAGATCGCGGTGATCTGCATCACAGTCGGTGACGAGAAGACTTTTCGCTCCTTGCGGAAAATCGGCTGATAGAGATTGATTTGCTGAATCACAGCGTCACGCTCTCCATTCGCAGGGAAGCACCTACGGCCATCATGCAGCGCGCCTGTGTGTCCGGATCGAATTTGTCGCGGCCCTCCAGCAACTCGCCAAGATCGAGATTCTTGACCGGCAGGCCCAGATTGTCGGCGAGATAGGGCTGCAGAAACGGCAGCGGCGTTTCCGTGGGAGCCAGCAGCAATGACGAAATCGGTGGCTGGGAGAAATGACTGTCGTAATAGTCCAGGGAACGTTGAACTTCCAGCACGATGCTCTCGAGGTACTGGCTTTCGCGGCCGCTCCGGTGGGCAGTTGCCAGGGTGTCGGCGCCGATGTCGAGCTTGCGGGCCAGATACAGCGTGTGCTGGCGTGTCAGCACCATGAGTCCATAAGTGGCCGTGAAGTAGAGCAGCGCGGTGCCCTGAACATCATCGTCGGTAAGCGCGGCGATATTGCGCAGACACAATTCCGGAATGTCGATGCTTTGCAATTGCATGCTGGACGCGTCCAGGTTATCGACGTACTGACCGACCACGCTGGCTCGCGCCGCGACCACGTACATCATGCGCGCCTGTCCGCTGCGGCTCTGGCCGGGAATCTCGAATACGTCGATGACGGCATCGTCGATGTGAAAGCCGATCAGATCCTTGACCCGCCAGCGTACCGCCGCCTTGAGTTCTTCCGGGCGCACGTCCGGTGCTTCTACCAGCAGCAACTGGTAATCCGCGGGCTCAATGACGTTGTTGCAGAGTGTGCGGTCGATATTGAGGGATTGGGCAAGCTCGCGGATTTTGTGGGTTCGCTCGGCGTTGCCGGGGGCAGGGGAGTAGCGCATGCACTCAAGTGTCGGGCGCAGGGATTTGCCGCGGCTGACGCGGGCGACGGCCACACCGTCGGGCTGGATGCTGACTCCAGTCAAACCGTCTGCTCTGATCCGGCGCTTGAATAGTGGCAAGGTCGTTTCCCCTCCAGAATCAAAGTAATACTTTAGGCTTCTTAAGGTACTACTTTAACCCTGTTACCAGAAAATGCCAGTTGCTTGATGATCACTGGCTGGCGGACTTGCCGGATGACGCCCCGGAAAGCCTGCCTACCCTGAGGTTTCCCGAAGCTTAGCCAAGAATATGTAATATGTAAATAGCGGCGCGTTATCGGACGCCCAGCAACGGCGGCACCTGACGAGGATCCGGGTCAACAATGACCGCAGGTCATTTGCGGGGGGTGTTGTTGTGCCGATGAGGTTCGGAATGGTTATTGGCTCAAGCGGCAGTCACTATCTGATCCCTGACGCCGGCAAGACCGGAGTCAGGCCTGGGCCTGGGGCAAGCGCGAGCGCATGGGTGGCTGGCGCACAGTGCATGGGTCTACCGCCACGGTTCCGGGCGATGCACCCCGAATCCCTGGGCGTAGTCGACTCCAAGGGCGCGCAATCTGGCCAGAATACGGTCGTTTTCCACATATTCGGCAACCGTCCGGATACCCATCACCTGGCCGACCCGGTTGATCGCTTCCGCCATGGCAGAATCGACCTCATTGTCGGCCATGTCCTTGATGAACGCGCCGTCAATCTTGAGGTAGTCGGCTTCCAGCAACTTCAGATAGTTGAATGAAGACATGCCGCTGCCGAAGTCATCCAGTGCGATGACGCAGCCCAGCCCGTGCATGGCATGGATGAAATCAAGTGCCCGCGCCATGTCGGAGATGGCGGCGGTCTCGGTGATCTCGAAGCAGATCAGACCGGGATCGATTGAGTGGGAGATGAACTGGTCCCGCACGTAATCGACAAAACCGTTTTCGCTCAGGGATGTGCCGGAGATGTTGATACCGACCACCTCGTCGGCATTTTTTTCTGCATCGCGTCGTGCAGCCAGGGTCTGGAACACGTGGCGGACGACCCAGCGGTCGATCGCCGGCATCAGGCCAAAGCGTTCGGCGGCCGGGATGAATGCATTGGGCGGCACCAGCTGTTGCTGGTTATCCAGCATCCTCACCAGGATCTCGTAATGCGGGCGCAGCCCCTGATCGGTCTTGATCGGGAACAGCCGCTGGTAATAGAGCACGAAGCGATCATTTTCCAGCGCGTGGTTGATGCGCGAGACCCAATCGAGCTGATCCTGCTGCTTGATCATCTCGGCGTCATCGGACCGGTAGAGTTGGACCCGATGGCGTCCCTTTTCCTTCGCTGTGTAACACGCGGTGTCAGCAGCTGTCATCAGCGCGGAGAAATTCCGGATGCCCTCGTCGACAATGACCAGGCCTATACTGGCGCCGACATGAAATGATTTGTCGTTCCAGCGGAAATGGTGATCGGCGACCTGATGCACGATTCGTTGCGCGATGCGCTCCGCTACCGGCGCGGGACAATCCTGCAGCAGAATTGCGAATTCGTCGCCGCCCAGCCGGGCCACGGTATCCGTGGTCCGGACGTTCTCCTTGAGCAGACGTCCGATGTCTTTCAGCAGCCGGTCACCGGCCGTGTGTCCGCAGGTGTCATTGACCACCTTGAACTGGTCGAGATCTATATAGAGCAGGGCATGACCTTTGGGTGACGACGCGGCATCGGCCACCAGTGCGGTGGCGCGGCGCTCGAATTCGCGACGGTTCACCAAGTCCGTCAATTCATCATGGGTCGCCTGATGGGCGATTTCCTCTACCACGCGTTTGCGTTCGGTGATGTCGCGATAGATTGCATACACGCCGATCTGTTCGTCGTCGATCGTGATGGGATAACCCAGAATGGAAACCTGAATGATTTCGCCGTTGCGGCGCTGGCGCGACGTTTCGACATGTACCAGCGATTTGCTCATGCAGTGATCGAATACCTGCAGCGATTCTTCCTGCATGCCGGGTGGCGCAATGATGTCCTTGAGGCAGCGCCCGCGCAGCTCGTCGGCTTTGTAGTCGAACAGCCGTTCGAACGCCGGGTTGACGTCGACTACCAGCCGCTCGCGGTTGAGGAAGGCGATGCCGTCCGGCGAGTTTTCGAACAACTGCCGGAAATAGGTCGTTTGCAGATTAAGCCGGTGTTCGGTCTCGACTTGTGACGTGACGTCGTGGATAACCGCGAAAATCAGCAGGCGCCCCGCATCCGTGTAGGCCTGCTCATGCACCGATACATTGATCCGTGAACCGTTCTTGAGCCGGTGCAACAGATTGCCCGACGCATCGGAACACTGAATGTCGGTGACCGACAGGCCAAGAAATTCGGCACGGGAGTACCCGTAGATACTCAACGCAGCCTGGTTCACGTCGCAGATGCGCAGCGATTCGGCGTCGTGGAGCCACATCGGCACCGGAGCATCCTGGAATGCATCGAATCCGTGTCCCGCGGCTTGGCGCCCCGGCGGGGCAGCATGTCGGCCGCTGCTCAGGTCGCCGATGCGTCCCTGTTGGCGCGAAAGTTCACGCTTGCGCCGGCCGGTTCGGTAGTGCAGAAAAAAATCGCTGACGCTGCTCATGGTGATACCTCCAGCGATCCATGCTTTATAAATCCGGAATACGGGTGTTCCGGGTGCAAGTAACAATCGTGTCGGTATCGTCGAGAGTTCTGACAAGCTGGCTGCGAACGGAGCGGTTACCGTACGCGCCGACGGGATGAGTGCCTGCCCGTCAGGCCGAGCGGGCGGCAGATCGCGTTGTCGGCAGCCCCGCTGTCATGGAGCATTGCTGCTCTTTCAGACCGGTGGCTTTGTGCCCCCGCCTTTCGACGGGTTTACCCTGGACGACTTCTATAACAGTGGCCGTTGTGACCTCGGAATGGGGCCTTCTTTAACCATAATACAAATTTCCCAAATATGTCGAGGGTGGGCCCACAAAGTTTGCCGGCGGGTTGGGCGGGCCGCCCCGAAAAAAGCCGGCGCTGGATATTGACATATCGGAAATTCCCGATATACTGTCAACCCATGGAACAGGTCGAAGTCTTCAAAGCCCTGGCGAATGAATCCCGGCTCAAGATCCTGAGCTGGATGAAGGAGCCGAACAAGCATTTCGGGACGGGGTGCCCCTCGGGTGGCGACCGTGGCCGCCGGGTCTGTGTCGGTGAGATCCAGGCCAAGCTTGGATTGTCTCAATCAACGGCGTCCCAATATCTCGCGATATTGGAGCAGGCCGGGCTGGTGCGAGCGCGCCGGGAAGGGCAGTGGACCTATTACGAGCGCAATGAGGAAGCGATCCAGGAGCTCGGCCGGTTTTTGAACCAGGACCTGTGAACCGGGTCTGATTTGGATATCGGCAACCCCGCAAGGGGCATTTTTTGGATTCTGTATATCGAAATATACAAATATGCAAAAACGCAATAATGCAAATAAACAGAAACAGATGAGCAAGGAGAACGACATGACAACACAGGCGTTGCTGACAACCGTGAAAGTGGGGCCTTACGAATTGCGGAACCGTGTGGTGATGGCGCCCATGACCCGTGACCGGGCGGATAACGCGGAGCTGGCACCGACCGATTTGCACGTGCGCTATTACACCCAGCGCGCCTCGGCGGGCCTGATCATCACGGAGGGCAGCCAGATTTCGCCGCAGGGTGTGGGCTATCTCCATACCCCCGGGATTTATTCCGAAGCCCAGGTCGAAGGCTGGAAAAAAGTCACCGATGCAGTGCATGCCCGGGGCAGTCGAATCTTTATTCAGCTGTGGCATGTCGGCGCGATTTCGCATCCGGATTTTCACAACGGCGAGCTGCCGGTGTCAGCGTCGGCTTTCAATCCCAAGTCGAAGATGTATACCGCGAGCGGCTTGAAGGACTCAGTGACGGCGCGTGCGCTGGAAACCCACGAAGTGAAAGCGATCGTGCAGGACTATGTGCATGCAGCCAAGAATGCCATGCGCGCCGGTTTCGACGGCGTCGAAATTCATGGCGCCAACGGTTATCTGATCGAACAGTTCCTGCGCGACAGCGTCAACCAGCGTATCGATGAATATGGTGGCAGTATCGAGAAGCGGGCCAAGCTCCTGTTCGATGTCGTGGGTGAAGTTGTCGATGCCATTGGCAGCGACAAGGTCGGGGTGCGCTTGTCGCCCGCCGGGTTGATGGTGCCGGCAGATTCCAATACGCAGGCGCTGTACGACTTCGTGATCGGTGCCTTGTCGAGTTTCAATCTCGCCTATCTGCATTTGCGCGCAGGTGGTGCCGATGCCGCGAAATTGCCAAACATGGTAGCCGATGTCATCAGTCATTACCGCGGCGTCTATGAAGGCGTGCTGATAGCGAATACCGGCTATGACCGTGACAGCGGCAATCGCGAGATTGCCGAGGGCACTGCCGATCTGATTGCCTACGGTATTCCGTTCATCGCCAATCCCGACCTGGTAGAACGCTTCCAGCAGGGTGCGACGCTAGCGGAAGCCGATCGCGCAACGTTCTACAGCGGCGGTGAAAAAGGTTACATCGATTATCCGTCCTGTCAGGCCGCAGCGGCCTGAAGAATCAATTCAACCAGATATGAAGGAGTCCATCATGAAATTGTATTATTCGCCGGGTGCCTGCTCATTGGCTCCGCACATTGTGCTGAATGAACTCGGTTTGCCGTTTGAAGCGGTCGCTGTGGACCTCAAAACCCACAAACTCGCGGACGGCACCGATTACTACAGCATCAATCCGAAGGGTTACGTGCCGGCGCTGGTACTCGACAACGGTGAAGTCTTCACGGAAATCGCCGCCATCCTGCAGTACCTCGGCGATCTGAATCCGCAAGCAAAACTGATTCCGGCCTACGGTACGCTCGAGCGCTATCGCGTAATCGAGTGGCTGACGTTCATCAGCAGTGAACTGCACAAGAGCTTCAGTCCACTGTGGAATCCGGCGCTCGCCGAACCGGCAAAACAACTGTTCCGCGACAAGTTGGCGCAGCGCTTCACATACCTGGACAAGCATCTTGCAGACAAGAGTTATCTGATGGGCGAGCAATATACGGTGGCCGACGCATACGCCTATACCATCCTGAGCTGGAAAGACGCGCTCAAGCTGGACATTAGCAGCTGGAAAAATCTCGAAGCGTATGTGCGTCGCAATGCGGCGCGTCAACAGGTACGCGAAACGGTGCACAGCGAGAAGCTGGCCGCCTGACGGAGCCATGCGCCGGGTCATACGACAGTAATCACCTGCAGGGAGAATGACCATGAGCCTGAAAATCGGAATTATCGTTGGTAGTACCCGGCCGGGACGCAACGCAATGGGGGTGGCCAAATGGGTTGCCGATGTTGCATCACAGCGCAAGGACGCCAGGTTCGAAGTCGTCGACATCCAGGACTTCAATTTACCACTGCTGGATGAGCCGGTGCCGCCGTCGCTCGGACAATACAGCAAACCGCACACGCTGGCCTGGGCAAAAAAGATTGCCTCGCTGGACGGCTTCGTGTTCGTGACACCGGAGTACAACCACGGAATTACCGGTGCACTCAAGAATGCGATCGATTTTCTGTACGCCGAGTGGAACAACAAGGCTGCCGGTTTTGTCAGCTACGGAAGCGCTGGTGGTGCGCGTGCAGTGGAGAGCATGAGGCTGGTGATGGCGGAGGTGCAGGTTGCCACGGTGCGTGCACAGGTTCTGCTTTCGCTGTTCACGGACTTCGAGAATTTTTCCGTGTTCAAACCGGCTGCCATGCATGAAAGAACGCTGCACACCCTGCTGGACCAGCTGGTTGCGTGGTCAACTGCGATGAAATCACTGCGCACGGGAAAGCCGGCGCAGGCCTGATATACAAAACCATCTGATAACAGGAGAAAAATCATGAAGAACAGCGCATTGTTGTTGGGCCGCATTCTGATGGCGGCGATCTTCATCTGGTCCGGCACCGGCAAGATCATGGGTTATGCCGGTACCGAGCAATACATCGAATCGCTGGGTCTGGCAGGTGGATTTCTGCCGCTCATTATCCTGTGGGAACTGGGCGGCGGTCTGGCGCTGTTGCTGGGCCTG
>DASUXE010000332.1:0-2961 GCA_036378075.1 Gammaproteobacteria bacterium | reverse complement strand
CTTGAGCTCGACGCACAGGCGGTCCGGGACATATTCCAGTTGCAGCTCGGCGAAGTCCGGCTGGCCGGTCTTTGGACACAGACAGCTGAACTCGGGCATCTGGATGCGAATGGTATAATCCCGCCCTTCGCGCGGGTTGGGGAAAGTTTCCAGGGTCTTGCTGGGCTGGGTGGACATGATCTGCTCAGTGCTGCGTTTTCGGGCGCCGATACTTTACACTACGGGGCCGGGACTGACTATTTCTCAAGCATCCGGGTACAGCCGATTTCCAGAGCATCAACCATACATTCTTCGCAAGGGCAGCATGCGTCTCAGCAAAGTAAAAATGTCCGGGTTCAAGTCGTTTGTGGACCCCACTACCATTCAGCTACCCAGTAACCTCGTCGGCATCGTCGGTCCCAACGGCTGCGGCAAATCCAACATCATCGACGCGGTGCGCTGGGTGATGGGCGAAACCTCGGCCAAGCAGTTGCGCGGCGATTCCATGGCCGACGTGATTTTCAACGGTTCCAGTGCCCGCAAACCGGTCAGCTCCGCGTCCATCGAGCTGATCTTCGACAATTCCGACGGCGCCATCGGCGGCCAGTACGCAAGTTATGCGGATATCTCCGTCAAACGCGAAGTGGTGCGCGACGGTACCTCGAACTATTTTCTCAACGGTGCCCGTTGCCGGCGCCGCGACATCCAGGATCTGTTTCTCGGCACCGGCCTCGGGCCGCGCAGTTACGCAATCATCGAACAGGGCACGATCTCGCGGCTGGTGGAATCCAAGCCGGAAGAATTGCGGGTGTTCCTGGAAGAAGCGGCCGGCATTTCCAAGTACAAGGAACGCCGCCGCGAAACCGAAAACCGTATTCATCACGCGCGCGAGAACATCGAGCGCCTGAACGATCTGCGCGAGGAAGTCGCCAAGCAGTTGCAGCATCTGCAACGCCAGGCACGCGCCGCCGAACGTTACAAGGAATTTGCCGAAGAGCAGCGCACTTTGAAGGCGCAGATCGGCGCGCTGCACTGGCGCGATCTCGATGCCAAGCTGAATGGCCAGGATCATGTAATCCGGGAACGTGACACGGCATTCGAAGCCGCGGTTGCAGCGCAGCGTCACATCGAAAGCGAACTGGAAACGGCGCGCATCCAGCACGACGAAGCGCACGATGCGTTCAACAAGGTGCAGGGGCGCTATTACGAACTCGGCGCCAACATTGCCCGCCTTGAACAGGGACTGCAGCACGCGCGCGAGATTCGCCGCCGTCAACAGACCGATCTGGAACAGACCGGGCAACAGGTTCAGGAAATGCAGGGTCACATCAGTCGTGACCAGCAGCAGTTGCAGGATCTCGCCGCCGAACTGGCCCAACTCGAACCGGGGTTTGCTGAGAAGCGCGATATCGAACAGCAATCCGCCGCGGCGTTGCAGGCGGCCGAGCAGGCCATGTCGGCGTGGCAAACCCGCTGGGAAGAATTCAACCGCGAAGCCGGCGACGCGAGTCGCGGCGCCGAAGTGGGCCGTCGCGAAGTCGAACATCTGGAACGGCAGATCAACCAGAATCTGCAACGCCGCGAACGGCTCGAGCAGGAACGCGGGCAGTTGTCGGCGGAAGATCTGCAACGCCAGATCGAAACGTTGAGCAGCGATGCCGGCAAGGGCGAACAGCAGCGGCAGACGTTGCAGGCCGAACTCGAGCAGACACTGCAATCCATTACCGCGCATCGCGAACAGGATCAGAAGCTGACGCAGGAGCTGCACCGTCTGCGCAGCCAGCTGGAAGATCATCGCGGACGGTTGGCTTCGCTTGAGGCCTTGCAACAGGCGGCGCTGGGCAAGAGCCGTGCACGTGTCACCGAGTGGCTGCGGGCCGGACATCTCGACGGCAACAAGCGTTTGGCGGAATTGATCAACGTCGCCCCGGGTTGGGAGCGCGCGGTCGAGACGGTGCTGGGCTGGCACCTTGAAGCCGTGCAGGTCGATGACATTGCTGGTTTGGCGGCCCGGCTGCCGGAACTCGATGGCGGCTCGCTCTCGTTTATCGAAGACAAGGGCGATGATGCGACTGCGCCGGCCGGCAGTCTGCTGTCGAAAGTGACCTCGCCGGTGGCGCTGTCGGGATTCCTGGGCTCGGTAAAAACCGCCGATACGCTGGAAGCCGCACTCGCCATGCGCGCTACGCTCGGTGACACCGGTTCGGTGATCACGCCGGACGGAATCTGGATGGGACGCCACTGGGCGCGGGTGATCCGCGAACAGGACGAGCGTGCCGGTGTGATCGCGCGCGAGCAGGAACTGAAACAGGTTCGCGAAGGCATCGAATCGACTGAAAAGCAGGTGGCCGGAATCGCGGCCCAGCAGCAACAGACACGCGACGGACTCAAGGATCTGGAAGCGCGCCGCGATCTGCTGCAGGGTGATGTGAATCGTGCGCACCGTGATACCGCCGACATCAATGCGCGCCTGAATACCGCACGTACCCAGCTGCAGCAGGTCACGCAACGCATCGACCGGTTGGACAGCGAGCACCAGGAACTCGCTGGTGTCATTGCCAGCGCCGAGGACGAACTCAAGGCGGCGCGGGTGCGTATCGAGCAGGCGGTCGAAGTCCTGCACAAGCTGGAGGGTCGCCGGGACGTATTGCAGCAGGAACGCGACAGCCTGCGTGCGGCACTCGATGCCGCCCGTGAACAGGCGCGGCTGGATCGCGAATCGGCACACGAACTGGCCTTGAAACTCGAGTCACGCCGTTCGCTCAAGGAGTCCACTGCCCAGAACATGGCACGCATGCAGACCCAGCTTGCGCAGCTGGAAGCACGCACCGGCGAACTGACGCGTGCCATCGAAGAAGCGGCCGGGCCGATCAAGCAGCAGGAAGCGCAGTTGGCTGAGCTGCTTGAACAGCGTACCCGCATGGATGCAGAACTGGCCAATGCCCGTCATGCGGTCGAGAACCTGGCGGAGAAACTCCGCGA
>DASUXE010000331.1:0-5979 GCA_036378075.1 Gammaproteobacteria bacterium | reverse complement strand
CCAGGTATCGGGCGAAGGACACTACGCATTGCTGGACCGGGTGATCGGTACGCTCAATAAGGAATTCGCAGCCAAGGGGAAACTGAACAACAAACCGGCGTGGTTTGTGGGTGCACAGACGAAGATGCCGCGCACGCCTTTGCTGTATCCCGGCAAAGTGTTGGCAGATGCATCGCACAACCGGCTATTCATTGCCGATTCCAATCACAATCGCATCGTGGTGACTACACTCGACGGCAAGGTTGAAACCGTTATCGGCAATGGAAAATCGGGTTTGAAGGATGGCAGCTTCACGGCGGCGGAGTTTCGTTATCCACAAGGCATGACTTTGGGAGACGCAAACACGTTGTATGTTGCCGATACCGACAACAATGCAATTCGCAAGATTGATCTCAAGACGCATGAAGTAACGACGATCGCCGGTACCGGTGCACAACAATACCTGACCGGTTTGTCGTATCGAGCAAAAGACACTGCGCTGAACACGCCGTGGGCGGTGTTGTTCCATGACGGACTTCTGTACATCGCCATGGCCGGCCAGCATCAGTTGTGGACCTATGACCCGGCCGACGGCAACTTGCATCTTTATGCCGGTTCCGGTCAGGAAGGCGTGGATCCGGGTCCACTGGGCGATGCCAGTTTCGCGCAATCCAGCGGGCTGACCACCGATGGCAAGTACCTGTATGTCGCCGACCCGGAAGCGAGCGCAGTCAGACAGGTCGGATTCGGTAAAGGCGCCGAGGTGCGCAATCTGGTCGGTACGGGGTTGTTCGATTTTGGCGACGTGAATGGAATCGGCGACGGTGTGCGCTTGCAGCACGATCTCGGCATTGCCTGGCATGCAGGAAGCTTATATATAGCGGATACCTACAACAGCAAGATCAAGGTGCTGGATCCGTCGAGCCGCCGTGTGACCACACTCGCTGGCGACAACGGCGAGTTCGACGAACCCGGCGGCGTGAGTGTGGCCGGCGACACGCTTTATGTTGCGGATACGAACCATAACCGTATCGCGCTGGTGAACCTCAAAACCGGTGTAGTCAGTGGCCTGAAGCTGGACGATCCGCAGCACCTTTTGTAGGTGGGGGAACCCCAGTTGGCGAATAATCGAAGCTGAAGTGCCATGGCCCCTTGTTATTGGCGCGGGGTTGGATCATGACATTCATGAATTCGCCGCCGAAATGTTGCTGTACTGCCGACAGATAATTCATCACAGCCGCGCGATCGGCAGTGTCTCCGGAAACCGAGACGCTCCTGGGCGAGTGACTGATCATGATGATCTCGATTTGCGGTGGCGCCAGCCGCATGATGTTCTGAGTGAGTGCGGGTTGTGCCGAACTGCCAGCCGCAATCTGCGTCGCATTAATTGGATAAATCGCCGTGATGCGGCCGGTGAAGAATGCAATACCCAGCAGCACCGCAATCCCGATACTGATCGCAACCGGTTTTACCAAGCGGCGATCTTCCAGGTTGTCATCATTGGCTAATGCTTCGGGAGAGGTTTCCAGCGCATTCGCCAGACGCGCCAGCACGTCTTCGGACGGTTTCGAGCGGCCATTCTCAAGCTTGGAAAGATAGGATTGTTCTATATCCGCCTTTTCGGCCAGAGCCGGCTGAGTCAAGCCGCGGGCCAGGCGCAGGGTTCGCAGATTGTCCTGAAATGACATGGCGCACCTTCTATAACAAAGTAACAGGATGATGCAAAAGTTTGGGCGACTGGCGCCGGAATAGGAAGCCCGCCGCAGTGTGAATATCGCGGGAATATCCGGGAATTTTTGTGACTAACCGGCGACTTTGCGGTCTCAGGGCTTTGTGTGCCGCCCCCGATGCGGCGGCAGCCGGTTTTGTCTAAACTGGCCACCATGAGTACCGCACGCGCGTCAGGAAAAGCCAGCGATCGCAAGCTCTCGTTCCAGGAAGTGCTGGACTGGCTGGAGGCCGATGGCCTGGTCACGGGCGAAAAAGTGAACCTGATTCGTTCGCTCGCCGAACGGGGGGCCTATCAGGACAAACATCCGATCAGCGTCATCGGCAAACGCGGTTGGCAGGATGAACGCGCGCCGCACTCCCAACTTACCGCCGAAGCATTGACGGCGTGGCTTGCCACCAAGGTGGGTTTGCCGTATCTGCGCATCGATCCACTCAAACTCGACGTGCAACGCATCACCGGCGTGGTGTCGTTGCCTTACGCCTCGCGTTTCAATGTGTTGCCAGTCGCGGTGACGGCGACGGAAATCACCATGGCCACTGCCGAACCTTACGAGCGGGAATGGGAACGGGAAATCGGCCAGGTCCAGAACAAGAAAATCCGCCGGGTGCTTGCCAACCCGGAAGAAATCGCGCGTTACCTGGTCGAGTTCTATTCGATCTCGCGTTCGGTGCTGGGTGCCGAGCGCCAGAACGAAGCCAGTGGCGTTGCCGGCACCGGCTTGCAGAATCTGGAGCAGCTCATGGAGCTGGGGCGTTCAGGCAAGCTCGATGCCAACGACCAGCATGTGGTCAGCATCGTGGACTGGTTGCTGCAGTACGCATTCGATCAGCGCGCCAGCGACATCCACATCGAGCCGCGTCGTGACGAGGGCATCATCCGCTTCCGCATCGATGGTGTCATGCATCAGGTCTACCAGATTCCGGTTGCTGCACTGGCGCCGGTCACCAGCCGCATCAAGATCCTGGGACGAATGGACATTGCCGAACGCCGGCGTCCTCAAGATGGCCGCATCAAGACCCGCAATGCACAAGGTCAGGAAATCGAGCTGCGGCTTTCGACCATGCCGACCGCGTTCGGCGAAAAACTGGTGATGCGCATCTTCGATCCCACGGTGCTGCTGCGCAATTTTCGCGAGCTCGGATTTACCGATGCGGATGAGAAGCAGTGGGAAGCGATGATCGACAACCCGCACGGCGTGATTCTGGTAACCGGGCCTACCGGTTCGGGCAAGACCACCACGTTGTATTCAACGCTGAAACAGATCGCCAAACCTGAAGTAAACGTTTGCACGGTGGAAGATCCCATCGAGCTGGTGGACCCGGCCTTCAACCAGATGCAGGTGCAGCAGAATATCGATCTCACGTTTGCGTCCGGAGTGCGAACGCTGCTGCGCCAGGATCCCGACATCATCATGATCGGCGAGATTCGCGATGCCGAGACCGCCGAGATGGCGGTGCAGGCAGCGCTCACCGGGCATCTGGTGTTGTCAACGTTGCATACCAATGATGCCCCGTCGTCGATCACCCGGCTGATGGATCTCGGCGTACCACCGTATCTGATTCATTCCTCGCTGCTGGGCGTCATCGCGCAGAGACTGGTGCGTACACTCTGTCCGCATTGCCGCAAACAGGCGGAGCTTCCCGACGAGCAATGGCAGGCGCTGGTCGCGCCGTGGAAGGCCCGCAAACCCGCGCATGTCTACACGGCAGTAGGTTGTCTCGAATGCCGCAACACCGGATACAAGGGGCGTATTGGTATTTACGAAATTTTGAATCTTTCGCCGAAGCTGAAGCAGCTGCTGACCGATCGCTTCGACGATGACGCGCTGCGTCAGGCGGCGATCCACGAAGGCATGAAACCGTTGCGTCTGCGCGGCGCGCAGAAAGTTGCCGAAGGCGTGACCACGATCGAGGAAGTCTTGCGCGTGGTGCCGCCGCCGAATGCTTGAGGGTTCGGTACCGTCACTGTTTACCCTTTTGATGCTCGTGGCAGGTGCCCGCCAGGGGCGCTAAAATTGATGTCAATGAACTCGGGGAAATGAGATGCGGATTGTCATGGGGATCGTCTGGTTTTTGATCTTTTTCATCGTGTTGTATCTGATTTACAGCACAGGAATCGCAATGTACATGATGCACGCCAATGGGGGAGTGGATCTTCACGACAGTCAGGCGGTGATCGCAAGCTCGCAACAGTTTGCCCTGCAACACGCCGTGCTGTTGCGAATAGCCTTTTACGGCGTCGTGCTCCTGTCAGTACTGCTCGCAGTATTGGGCACATGGAAACGGAAACTGCCGGGCACCAAAGACAAGAACAGGACCGAGACGGTATCCGGGTAATATCGGACAGCATCGGCCAATACCGTGAGCGCCGACCACTCAACACGCAAATTGACCGCGTGGTTCGCCCTGTGGCTGATACTGGGCTACGTCTTTTCCCAGTTTGCCGGGATGATCGCGGTCGACATGTTCTGGGGTGTGGCGGTCGGAATCGACGCGGGTCTGCACGGCGGTCATGTTCCACCGCACCTGCAACCTGGCACGCTGGTACTTGCCTGGTCAGTGATAACCGGGATGCTGCTTGGAGCGGGTTGGGTGACCGCGTTCAGCTGGCGCTACGCGAAACCGTGGCTGCATGTATCGGGCCGTATCGGCGTGGCATGGTGTCGACCGGTGGCATATGAAGCGTATCTCCTGTCTTTGCTGTTGGCCATCGGGTTGGCGGCGCTGGTGGCAGTCGTTGAACGTCTGATTCCACCCGATCCCGACCGGCTCATCGGCCCAATGCAGCGTCTGGCCAACAGTCACGGAGCCGCTCACGCCCTGTTTGTGATCGCCGCGGTCGGCATCGCTCCCGCTGTCGAGGAATTCATTTTCCGTGGCGCGGCGTTTGCTGCGCTGGCACAGCGTTTTGACACGGTCACCGCAGCCATCGTTACCACGCTTGCGTTCGTGGTGCTGCACGCGGCAGACAAGATTCACTACTGGCCGGGGTTTTTCCTGGTCGGCTGTCTGGCACTGGCCGCAGTTTTTCTGCGCTTGCGCTACCGATCGCTGTGGCCCGGTATCCTGCTGCATGCCTGCTATAACGGATTGCTGATTCTTTTGTGACGATTGTGGCAGCTGCGATTGGCAGCTTTGCTATGCTGGCGCCTTCCAGTGCAAGCCCCTGACTCTCATGAACCAAGCGGACCGTGTTTCCCGGCTGGCTGCCGGCCTAGAGGAATTGCAACTTGCCCTGCCGTCGCAGGTGCAAGCGCAGCTGCTTGCCTACCTTGAGCTGCTGGCCAAGTGGAACGCGGCCTATAACCTCACCGCGGTGCGCGATCCTGACCAGATGGTGACCCGGCATCTGCTCGACAGCCTTGCGATCAATCCGCTGTTGCAGGGCGCCCGGGTTGCCGACATCGGCAGCGGCGCGGGCCTGCCCGGGATTCCACTGGCACTCGCAAACCCCGAGCGGCATTTCGTGCTGCTCGACAGCAACGGCAAGAAAACCCGCTTCATGACCCAGGCCGTGGCAATGCTGGGGCTGCGCAATGCCGAAGTGGTGCAGACCCGTGCCGAGGACTACCGTCCGGCGGAACCCTTTGCTACCGTGGTGAGCCGGGCGTTTGCCTCGCTTGCCGATTTCCTGCGTCTTACTGCGCATCTGTGTGCGCCGGACGGCTGCTGGCTGGCCATGAAGGGTGAAGTGCCAGAGCCGGAATTGCAGGCGCTACCCGCCGGGCTGACGGCGACGCTACGGCCATTGCATGTGCCGGGCCTCGATGCCAGACGCTGTGTGGTTGAGATACGCCGAAACTGAGGCGCTGAATCCATTCAAGGGCCAGTATCTATGGGCAGAATCATCGCAGTCACCAACCAGAAAGGCGGTGTCGGCAAGACCACCACGGCGGTGAATCTGGCCGCTTCGCTGGCCGCGACCAAACGCCGGGTGTTGCTGGTGGACATCGATCCGCAGGGCAATGCGACCATGGGTTCCGGCGTCAACAAGCATCAGCTCAAGGCCAGCAGCTATGACGTGTTGATGGGCGAGGCCACGCTGGCCGAGGCGTTGGTGAAAGTGGAAGCCAGTGGTTTGACGCTGTTGCCGGCAAACAGTGATCTTACTGCCGCCGAAGTCACCCTGATCGGTGCCGAACGCCGCGAAGCGCGCTTGCGCGATGCGCTGGCCGAGGCGCGTGCGGATTACGATTTCATCCTGATTGACTGCCCACCCTCGCTCAACATGCTGACCGTGAATGCGCTGACCGCGGCAGACGGTGTGCT
>DASUXE010000330.1:0-2026 GCA_036378075.1 Gammaproteobacteria bacterium | reverse complement strand
CAGCGTACACCAGCGCGAGGGCTTGGCGTGTGTCAGCTGTCATACCATCCATGCCGCCAAAGATCCGCTGTTCGTAAAAACCGAACAGCCTGGAGTGTGTTACAAGTGCCATCAACCGGTGCGGGCGGATTTCGCCAAGTTCTCCAGGCATCCGGTGCGGGACGGTAACATGGATTGCACCTCGTGCCATGCGCCGCACGACTCGCTGAATCGTGGTTTGCTGATTGCCAGCACGGTAAATGACACCTGCTATACCTGCCATGCCGAAAAGCGCGGCCCGTTTCTGTGGGAGCATCCGCCGGCCGCAGAGGATTGCAGCCTGTGTCACACGCCGCATGGATCGGTCAATCCCTCGTTGCTGGTTAACCGGCCACCGATGTTGTGCCAGTCGTGCCATTCGCCGGCCGGTCATCCCAGCCTGGCGTTTACTGCGGGTGGATTGCCGGGCGGCGGCGGTGCTCCCAACAGCATGCTGGTGGCGGGAAGTTGTCTCAATTGTCATTCCCAGGTACACGGATCAAATGATCCGTCCGGTTCCGAACTGAACCGGTGATGCCCGGGCATGGAGGCGTGCACATGAAAACAAGCGGATCACCAACGGGAATTTGTGCGGCGAGTACATTGACGCGAGTTGCTGTTGCGTTGGCGCTAGTCACCGTGTGCACCGTCATCCCAGTGGCTGTGGAGGCAGACGCAACAGCACCTTCGTCCAGTGCCGATACCGGCAAATGGCAGTGCAACTTCTGCACCTACAGCTATGGCTGGATGGGTAATCTGGATGCGGGGCTTGGCCGGGTTTCAAAAGACAGTTTCAAGTTCGGTGAATACACCGGTCTGGAGAAGTCCGGTCTGTACTGGTTGCTGGGCGGCGATCTGAACTACCGGAACAAGGATGGCCGCTATCTGGACGTGAGCGCCGGTAATCTTGGCATCGCCTCGCGCAGCGTGAACGCGGACGGTGGTACCCAGGGCAAATACGAATGGCACGCGGGCTGGCAGGAAATTCCGCAGTTCCTGTCGGAAACGGGGCGTACCCCGTTCACGGGGCTCGGTACCGATACCTTGAGGTTGCCGGGCAACTGGGTTACCGGCGGTTCAACCGGGCAGATGAGCGCTCTCAATGCCGATTCCCACAAGGTCGATATCCAGAACGCACGGCGGATTGCCGCGCTCGGAGTGCGGTTTACGCCGCGCGGCGGTAACTGGCGCTATGACGTGGATTTCCAGCGCGATACCCGTACCGGCAATCAGTTGTTGAGCGGCAGTTTTCTGAATACCACCACGCAGTTGCCGGCAGCCATCGATTATCGTACCGATCAGATGCATGCCAGCGCCAACTACCGCGCGACCGATTGGCAACTGGGTGTCGGGTATTACGGTTCCTTTTTCCGCGATGCCAATAATGCGCTGGTCTGGGACAATCCGTTCCAGGCGATTGTGCCGGGTGCGACGCAGGGTCAGTTGAGCCTGCCGCCCAGCAACAATTTCAATGCGATTTCGTTCACCGGCGCCTGGCAGGCGCTGGCAAGCACCCGTCTGATGGCGAATGTGTCGGTCGGGCGCGGAACACAGGACGCCAGTTTTCTCGCGCCGACGCTGAATCTGCAGCTGGCGGCTGCGGCGGTGCCGAGAGCCAATCTGGACGGCAAGGTGAATACCCTGAATTATGCCGTGCGCGCGTATTCAAGTCCGTCTCCTGATCTAGATCTGACTTTCGATTACACGCTTGACCGGCGCGACAATCACACACCACAGGCCGCCTATCAGCAGGTGATTACCGATACCTACCTTGCCGCCTATGCCACCAACATTCCGTACAGCTACAGCCGTACCCGTGCTGATCTCATCGCGGACTACAGGGTGTCGTCGCAGATGCACGTGGAAGGTGGTGCTGCACACGAGGGTGACGATCGCACTTTCCGTGAGGCAGCCGAGACCAGAACCGATTCGGTGTGGGCCAGTATTCGCGACAATCCGCTTTCATGGGTCAGCACATTCCTGAAAGCGACCCGTGAAAGGCGTTCGT
>DASUXE010000329.1:0-2862 GCA_036378075.1 Gammaproteobacteria bacterium | reverse complement strand
CACCGAGTTTTTTGGCGTCCTCACCTTTTTCCGGCGAGGTGGTGATCATGACCACTTTGGCACCCATGGCGTGCGCGAATTTGACACCCATATGACCCAGACCACCCAGGCCGATGATCCCGACTTTCTGTCCGGGCCCGACTTGCCAGTGCCGCAGCGGCGAATATGTCGTGATACCGGCACACAACAGTGGCGCGGCCGCGGCCGGATCAATGTTCTCCGGCATCCGCAGCACAAAGCGATCATCGACGGTGATCGTGTTGGAATACCCGCCAAAGGTTTTCGGATGCAGCGTACCACCGATCTTGTCATTCCCGTTATAAGTCCCGGTAAAGCCGTTTTCGCAATACTGCTCAAAGCCCTCGTTGCAGGAATCGCAATGCCGGCAACTGTCGACCATGCAACCGACACCGACCAGATCACCGGTCCTGAATTTCGTCACCTTGCTGCCAACCGTTTGCACCCGCCCGACAATCTCATGGCCGGGAACGAAAGGATAGGCACTCCAACCCCATTCATTGCGTGCCGTGTGGATATCGGAATGGCAAATCCCGCAATACTGGATGTCGATCACGACATCGCTGGGCCGCGGATCACGGCGTTCAAAACTGAACGGCTTCAATTCACCGGTGGCAGATTGCGTGGCATAACCTTGCGCCTTGATCGTCATGGGTATCTCCTTGGGTCAAAACTTATTCGGCTTTCGCGGCAGCCTGATACTGTTCATCGCTGACTTTCTCCAGCCAGTCGACCACCTTGCCGGTGAACCAATCGGCTGGACCGGTTTGCAAGGCGTGGCGGCCATGCGGCTGCGAGATGGCCGTTGACCCGCCCAATGATCCCGAAAGCAGTCATCGTTGCTGCGAAAACCGTGCGGCCCAGGCTTGAAATGCGCATCGCCCTGACCTCCCCGGATAGTGCAACGCTTCGGCTGCAGGTACCGCCCGTTAGCCAACTCCCGAGTCTGGGACAGGAAAACCTGCCGCAAGTTTCCGGCTGCCGCAGTCGCGTGTTGATGACAATGTTACGTCACATGGACAGCCGTGCGTAGCGCCTGACATTTTCCACGTTTGCGCGCCTATAATTCAGCACGCACTGCCACCTGTCGGGCAACGCACCGCCTCAAACACGGGAACCCGTCGCTGTGAACAATGAACCTGGGTATCGAAGCCCTCCACAAAGTCTGTCGCAACCCTCAACTGCGGTAAGCTATTCAGATGGAGCCGCCCTGACGATTTCGAATCTGTCCAAAACCTACGCATCGGGTTTTCAGGCACTGAAGAATATCAACCTTGAGATTCGGCGCGGGGAAATCTTCGCTCTGCTCGGCCCCAACGGCGCGGGCAAGACCACATTGATCAGCATCGTTTGCGGCATCGTCAATCGCAGCGACGGCGAGGTACGCGTGGACGGTCATGACATCGTCAGCGAGTACCGCAAAACACGTTCCATCATCGGCCTGGTCCCTCAGGAGCTCACCACTGATGCGTTCGAAACGGTCTGGGCGACTGTCAGCCTCAGCCGCGGGTTGTTCGGCAAGGCCCCGAACCCGGCGCACATCGAACAGGTGTTACGGGATCTTTCGCTGTGGGAGAAGCGCAACAACCGCATCATCACGCTTTCCGGTGGCATGAAACGCCGGGTGCTGATTGCCAAGGCGCTGTCGCATGAGCCCTCGGTGCTGTTTCTGGACGAACCCACCGCCGGCGTGGACGTGGAGTTGCGACGCGACATGTGGCAACTGGTTAGAAGACTGCGCGCCAGCGGCGTCACCATTATTCTCACAACACATTACATCGAGGAAGCCGAGGACATGGCTGATCGCATCGGTGTCATCCACAAGGGCGAACTGATCGTGGTGGAAGAGAAAGCCGAATTGATGCGCAAGCTGGGCAAAAAACAACTGGTGCTGCATCTGCACGAACCGGTCGACACGCTGCCGGCGTTGCTTGCGCGCTATAACCTGGAATTGCAGAACCAGGGCAACGAACTGGTTTACACCTACGATACCCACGCGGAGCGCACCGGAATTACTACCCTGCTCGCCGATCTCAGTCAGGCCGGACTGCGCTTCAATGATCTGAACACCAAACAAAGCTCGCTCGAAGAGATCTTCGTCAGTCTGGTGGGAGAACACCCATGAACGTGCACGCGGTTCAGGCCCTGTACAAGTTCGAGATGGCGCGCATGAAGCGCACGCTGGTACAAAGCGTGGTGTCCCCGGTGATCTCGACGTCGCTGTATTTCGTGGTGTTTGGTTCGGCCATCGGTTCTCGCATCACCCAGATGGACGGCATCAATTACGGCTCGTTCATCGTGCCGGGACTGATCATGCTGTCGCTGCTCACCCAAAGCGTTTCGAATGCATCGTTCGGTATCTACTTCCCGAGATTCACCGGCACCATTTACGAGCTGCTCTCGGCACCGGTGTCGTCGTTTGAAGCGGTGCTGAGTTACGTCGGGGCGGCGGCAACCAAGTCGGTTATCCTTGGCTTGATTATTCTGGCGACCGCGACGATGTTCGTGCACCTGGAGATCCGCCACGCGATCTGGATGCTGCTGTTCCTGGTGCTCACGGCGATGAGTTTCAGCATGCTCGGATTCATCATCGGCATCTGGGCCGACAATTTCGAAAAACTCACGCTGGTGCCGATGCTGGTACTGACACCGCTCACTTTTCTCGGTGGCAGCTTCTATTCGATCAAGATGCTGCCGCCGGTATGGCAAACCGTCTCGCTGTTCAATCCGGTGGTGTATCTGGTGAGCGGCTTCCGCTGGAGCTTCTACGGCTCGGGCGATGTCAGTCTCGGTGCCAGCCTGGGCATGACGGCCTTTTTCATGTTGATTTGCCTGGCGGTCATC
>DASUXE010000328.1:0-3853 GCA_036378075.1 Gammaproteobacteria bacterium | reverse complement strand
CATAAAAAGTGTTGGTATGATGTCGGCCTCATCCATCGCTCCGGCTGATCCCATGACGCGCATCCTCAAGCAGGTCGATCCGCTGCATTGGTTGCTGCTGGCCATCGGCTGCATCTATACGGTATCCATGTTCAACCACGGTCCGGTACCGTCCATGGAACCGCGTTTCGCGGAAGCCGTGCGCGAAATGCTGGCGCGCGGTGAATATCTGGTGCCGATCAAGAACGGCGTGCCGTATATCGAATATCCGCCGCTGTATTTCTGGCTGGCCTTGCTCGGCAAGGCAGCTGGCCTGCCGTTGATGGCAGCGATCCGGCTCCCCGGCTATCTCGGTTTACTGATCTGGACCTGGTGGCTGTCACGACTGCAACGTGACCTGTTTCCGGAATGGCCGCGCCTGCTGTTTCCGCTGACTGCAGTCGCCTTGCCGGGTGTGTTGTACAACTTCTTCACCGCGCAATCCGACAGTCTGCTGATGCTCGGCACCCTGATCGCGTTCACCGGCTTCGCGCGCTTCCGTATCGACCGGCTGTCCAAACGCTTTCCATGGGAACTGTGGCTTGGCGTGTTGCTGGGCACTGCCGCCAAAGGCCCGGTCGGGATGGCAATCACGCTGCCGCCGATGGCGCTCGAAGTCTGCATCGCTGCGTTTCTGACTGCACAGCCGGTAATGAGCGATGGCAAGACGACGCGCGAGCGGTTGCAGTGGATTGTGCAGGAAGGCTGGCGTATGGCGCCGATCCGTGGTGTGCTGCTGGCGCTGATCGGTATCGTTCCGTGGTATATCGCTGCCGGCTTCAGGGTGGACTGGGATTTTGTGCGCGCGGTGCTCGTCTATCAGAATTTCACCCGCTTCGTGCATGGCTTCGATCATCTGCAACCGTGGTGGTTGTACGGACAGACCATCTGGGGCGACCTGCTGCCCTTGTCGCTGTTGCTGCCGTTCGCACTGTTTTTCGGCTTTCACCTGCGTTTTCTCAGTTCGTTCCGCTGGCGCATGCTGCTGATGTGGGCGGTGTTCACGATCCTGTTCTTTACGGTTTCCGCATCCAAGCAGAGCAAATACATTCTGCCGGCTGCACCGGCGATGGCGATGCTGGCACTCGCCGCAATCGACCCGCTGTTCATAAACGAGAACCTGCATCGTCTGGTACGTCGCCTGCTGACCGGTTTCGCCGCTGCCATTCTGATGCTGTTTGCGGCCGGAGTATTCGTCTGGTTGCCGCTGCACAATTCGCAGATTGGTGGGGCTGGCGGCTTTGCGCAGATACGTTCCACCGTGGCGCAGGCACCCGGAAAAATCATCAGTTTCCAGTGGCCGCGCTCGATGACACTGTATGAACTCGGCGCGCCGATGCCGTACGTGCGTTCGGCGCGTACGCTTTATCAGGAAATCCACGACGGCAACATCAAGGCCGGCGACTATGTACTGGTGGATGTGAAATATCTGCCTGCCGGCGGCGAAGCGGATGACATGAAACTGCTACCCGCGCCGGGCGCGCCGTGGTTCGAGAAGGTGCTGGAAGTCAAAGCCGAGGATCCGATGGTGTTGTTCCGCGTGCTGCCCACGGCCGCAAAACAGCCGCTGCCGCAAACGCCACAACCCGCGCCGGCACAATGGTGGTGGCAGTTCGATACGGATTAGCAGTACGGTTAGCGCAGAACATTTCCGGGGATCAAAACGATCTGCGCGTACCGGTCCGGGTACTTAATTCGAGCAGCTTGTACAGCATGGTCCTACCAATGGCCTCACGCAGAATCTGCGGATTGCGTTTGTTGACCTGCCAGATTGTCAGACCGGTATCATCCTGACCTTTTTGCAGTCGCCAGAACAGCGCGCTGATACGATAAATTCTCCCTTGACTGTCCTGCAACTCATATTGCCATTGCAGCGGCAATCGGCCGTTGCCGCGGGAGCAAAGCCTGATTCCGGTGATTTCCTGCCAGCGCAATTGCCAGCTCGGAATCAAACCCGCCATAAATCCCAATGGCCCAACCAGCCACGTTTGGTACCGTATGCCGGTATGCGTCAGATACAGCCGCTCGTAGCGGCGACTGAACCAGACGTAAATGGCTGAAACCGCAAGCAGGATGACGATAAACCAGATCTGCCCCTGCTCGATACTCATGTCACCATCGGGATGGTGGCCAGGTCGAGACGGGATTTGGTAGATAAAATACAGTACGACTGCAATCAGCACGATCGAGCCAACTGCCACCCATGTCAACAGCCTGTTGCTGCGATTTCCCGTGGCGGCCTGGCGTCTGCGAAACACATATTCGGTTGCGCGCCAGGTTAGCGGTGAAGCTGCTTGCGTCGCTGAGCCCTGACTCTGCACATCAATCGTGAACGTTTCACCTCCGGCAACTCTTCCAGTCAGCCGCTGAAAATAAAATGTCAGATGCAGCAGCGGAATTGCCAGCACCGCGATAACGATCCAGCCGTAATTGAAAAGCGCATTCAAAAGATGCGCGTTACGCGCCGTGGACTGCAGCCGCATCTTCAATTCTGACGATCCGAAATCAGGCATTTCGCGGCTGTCGGCCGCAAACCGGTAGATGCGATACAGGTTTGAATCCGGTACCAGCACGGCGCCGTCCGGCAGCAACGCGGGATATGACGGTTCCGCACGCCTCGGCAGCGGCAGCAATTGCGCGCGCTTGGCATCGTGCGGCCAGCGTTCGAGTACGCCGTGTCCCATGTTGTTATCAGCGAGAACAGCCCACAACGCGCCGTTTGGTTCACGCGCGATTCCGAATGGCCAGGCATGGCCCGCGGCAACCAGGCCGACCTGGGAAATATCCGGCCCGAACCTGTCGTCTGCGACTGCGATCGTTACCGCGCGATGATCGTTGGTGTCAGCAACCTCGATCCGACCGGCACCTGCAAGCAGAATGCCATTCGGAAACCATACGCCGGATGTTTTTTCGGCAAGCACTTTGCCTTGCATGTTCAGAATCAGCAGCCGCTGGCGCGCGGTATCCGCGACATAGATGCGTCCGGCATTCTGATCAACTGCGAGCCGGTATGATTGACGGAAATGATAGTAATCGCCGGCACCCTCCAGTCTGGTGCACCGGTAAGTCCGTAACGAACAACGCTGCAAGGCGACAGTTCCGGAACTGCTGTCAGTGCTGGTATCGGGCATGCGCTCATAACGTTGCAGGTTCTCGCTGAGCGAGCCCGGTGCCGGGTCTGCGGCCGGAAGCAGTATCGAGTCGTCGTCCAGGATCGCAAAATCGCGATCCAGGTTGTGCAATCCGAAATGTTCCGCTGAAATCACTTCCAGTGATTCGCCATTCCGGTTTTCGATATACAGATCGTTGCCAAACAGGACGAAGACACGCCCATCCGTGGCTACATGCAGCGTAACAAGTCCCGGCAGATTATGGCGTCTGCTGTTGGCCCACAACCGGGTGGAGAGCGCTATCAGCACCAGACACATCGCTGCCGCTGCACAAGCGGTCGCAAGTTTCTTGTAATCCATGATTCCCCCCTATCTCTCCTGAACTTCCATCTATGGCGCCGCGGCATCGTCCGCAACACAAGACTGTCATCTCGCAAACACTTTGTTTCTACGTCAGCCGTTTATTGCGATCCAGGATATCGGGACAATCAGTCCCGCCCTGAATGTCTTTTCAGAATACTACGCAATGGCGTGTTGATCAGGATTACGCCGCTCAACAGCACCACCATGCCGATCATCTGCGCGCGATTGAGTGTTTCGCCGAGACCGAACCAACCGAGTATCACGGCAATCACCGGATTCACGTAGGCGATGGTGCTGAGTTTGTCCGGCGTCGTCTGTTTCAAAAGCCACACGTAAGTGCTGAAGGCGAGACAGGAACCGAA
>DASUXE010000327.1:0-17848 GCA_036378075.1 Gammaproteobacteria bacterium | reverse complement strand
AATCGGTTCGAAATCGTGACCGTCCGCACCCAGACCATGCAGCCAGATAATGCTCGCCACCGGCTGAGGCCCGGTCTCCAGTTCCACGCACTCGGGCAGATCAGCCATTGCTTGCTCCAGTCACGGTAAGATGCGATTTTAGCAGAGCGCGATTCCGCCATAGCGGCGTTTACAGAAGGTCAGACCCGGATGGATTTCAATGGGAAAGTGATCCTCGTCACCGGTGCCGCCCGTGGCATCGGCCGTGCCACTGCCGAAGCCTTTGCCCGCCTGGGCGGCAGCGTGGCGGTGCATTATCGCAGCAGCCGCAACACCGCCGAACGCCTGACGGATGCCTTGCCTGGTGTAAACCATCGCGTATTCGGCGCGGATCTTTCTGATCCCGCAGGCTGCCAGCGTTTGGTCAATGAAGTTGCCAGCCACTACGGGCGGCTCGATGTGCTGGTAAACAACGCCGGCATCTATGAAGTCAAACCGCTCAAGGATTCCAGTTATGCGGAATGGCAGGCGACCTGGCGCAGCACGCTCGGTACCAACCTGATCGGTCCCGCCAATCTGTGCTTTCTGGCCGCGCAGGTGATGATGAAACAGCGCAGCGGACATATCATCAATATTTCCTCGCGTGGCGCGTTTCGCGGCGAACCCGATGCACCCGCTTACGGCGCGGCAAAGGCTGGCCTCAACCAGCTCTCGCAATCGCTGGCCTGGGCGCTGGCACCTTACAACGTCTTCGTTGGCGTGGTTGCGCCGGGATTTGTGCACACCGACATGACCGCCGAACTGCTGGACGGTCCGGGCGGCGAGGCAATCCGCAAGCAGAGTCCGCTCGGCCGCGTGGCCACCGCTGAGGAAATTGCGCAAGCAGTCGTGCGCCTGGCAGCCGACGGCATGCTGTACGCAACCGGCTGCATACTCGACGTCAACGGCGCCTCCTACCTGCGAAGCTGAAGGAACCCGTCATGCACTGGATTACCGATCCGAATGTCTGGGCTGCGTTGCTGACGCTGACCGCGCTGGAAATCGTGCTCGGGATCGACAATATCATCTTTATTTCCATTATCACCGGCGGTCTGCCGGAATCCCGGCAGGCTTCAGCGCGACGCACCGGACTCATGCTGGCGGTCATCACGCGATTGCTGCTGCTGGGATCGATTTTCCTGTTGTCCCGTTTCACCGCCCCCCTGTTCAGTCTGTTTCAACAGCCCTTCTCATTGCGCGATCTGGTACTGATCGGCGGCGGACTGTTTCTGCTTGGCAAAAGCACGCTCGAGATTCATGGCGACATGGAAGGCGTTCACGATGCAGGGCAACGTCGCGCACGGAGTTCGTTGCCGGCGGTGATCACTCAGATTGTGCTGCTGGATGTGGTGTTTTCGCTGGATTCGGTAATCACCGCCATTGGCATGTCAGATCAGTTCATGGTGATGGCAGCGGCAATTGTCATTGCGGTGGGCTTCATGCTCCTGTACGCGGGCGCTGTAAGCAGCTTTGTGCAGCGGCACCCCACACTCAAGATGCTGGCACTGGCGTTTCTGGTGCTGATCGGCGTGGCGCTGATCGCCGACGGCTTCGGCCTGCACATCCCCAAAGGCTACATCTACTTTGCCATGGCGTTTTCGTTTGGCGTGGAGATGCTCAATCTGCAATTGCGCAAACGGCGTGGCACGTAACATGCAGCCGGTGATCCTGTCCTGGAGCGGCGGGAAGGACAGCGCGCTTGCTCTGCACGCGCTGCGTCAGCAGGGTGAATACGAGGTGCGTGGACTGTTGACCAGTGTCAACGATCATTACGGACGAATCAGCATGCACGGCGTACGCGAGCAACTGCTGGATGCGCAGGCCGATGCCATCGGCCTGCCGTTATACAAGATCCGCCTGCCGGAACGGCCATCCAATGCCGAATACGAACGGCAGATGGCGTCGGCGCTTGAATCACTCAGGACTGACGGTATCCGGCATGTCGCATTCGGTGATCTGTTTCTGGAAGACATCCGCCAATACCGGCTCGACAATCTGCGCAAGGCGAAGATGGAGGCCGTGTTTCCGCTCTGGCAGCGCAACACCGCAACGCTGGCCCGGGAATTCATCGCGCTCGGTTTCAAGGCGATACTATGCTGTGTGGATGGCGAACGGTTGAGTGCCGATTTCGCGGGACGGGCATACGACGATGCGCTGCTGAATGATCTGCCCAAGGACGTGGACCCCTGCGGTGAAAATGGCGAGTTCCACAGTTTCGTGCATGACGGGCCGGAATTCCGTCGCGCGCTTCCGTTGCGGATCGGCGCACGCGTCACCCGTGAACAACGCTTTCATTTCTGCGATCTGCTCGCAACGGAGGAATGATATGAGTATCTGGCATCAACCCTTCAGCGCCGAGGATCTGAACAAATACCAGCAGAAGACGCTGGTGACACATCTCGGCATCCGTTACATCGAGGTCGGTGACGACTACCTGAAAGCCGTGATGCCGGTGGACGAGCGTACCAAACAGCCGGCCGGCATCCTGCACGGCGGCGCGTCGGTGGCACTGGCGGAAACATTGGGCAGCACCGGTGCCAATCTGGTGGTGGACCGGACCCAAAAACTCTGTGTCGGACTCGAAATCAATGCCAATCACATCCGCGCCATGCGCGAAGGGGAAGTCACCGGGATTGCGCGTCCGCTGCACATCGGCGGCAGCACCCAGGTGTGGGAAATCAGGATCACGGATGCCGAAGATAAGCTGGTTTGCGTCTCACGCATCACCATGGCGGTACTGGATCGCGCCGCCTTCAAATAGCAGTGACGCCTGTACCGGCCGCCATGATTCAATCCGCTTCGGCCGGCAGAAAGTACACCACCACCGGCGGCTTACCCTTGTCGTAGGTCGCCGTTCCCATGCGATGGGTCAGCAGCTGGTCCACCGCGACATCGCTGTCAGCCGAAATACGCTGCACCTGATCCGGCGTCGCCATGTCCGAACCGAGCGTGATCAGCCGGCCATTGGTACGGAATTCCTTGACCTCGGTGATCTCGACCAGCCGACGGCGCTGCACCCGGCCGAACACCGTCTTCTCGTCGTGGATTTCGACGCGGTCGCCGGGCTTGAGATCGGCACCGTAAGGGCAGAACAGACACCGCGCGGTTTCGATATCGTGCACGTAACCTGAAAACTGCGACGTGGTGTCGGCCGATTTCCCGGTCAGTGAGCCCATCAGTTTCTTCAACATGTTATCTATCGCCTCCCTGCCACCTGGGACGTCGCCGGCTGGGACTCCCGCAAGGTTGCCAACCGTGACCACGTACCATCGTTTTTTAACATAAGTTGACGATCCTCACAAGCCCGCCAGACGGGCCTGCCGATACCGTTGCGCTCCGGATTGGGAAAAAATCACCATTTTTCAACTGCTTGTGCAGCCGCCAGGTTAACCGGTTTCGCCAGCAACCCGGTGCGGCTGAGACTCACCTCGTATTTTGCGCCGTCAGCCATGGGCAGAAACACCCCGCTGCCGTAACTGGCCTCCATCCAGGGCATCCAGCCCGGGTGCGCGTGGAGCAGCGACCAGGCGTCCAGGCCGGTGGATGGCCCGAGCGCGACCGCACTGTGACTGTCGTGGAGTTCCTGACCGATGTTGGCATAGCGGCCACTCAAGCGGTCCAGCCGGTACAGCGTGTGGAGCCCGAGCACGTTGGCATAGCCCTTCCAGGCGATCACCCGGGCATCCAGTTGCCACTGATCGCCGTGCAGATCGGTCTCAGTCAGATGGCCATCAGCGTCGCGGAGCCGCGCCTGGAAATGCTGCGGTCCAAGCGCGCTGAAGCTGATGGTCGCGACCGGTTGCTCCGCGGTAAGCGCAAGGTAGGTGCGCAGGTCCAGCAACAAGGCAGCGACGAATGCCACCGCAAACACCAGCGTCAGCCCGACCAGCATGCGCCCGCTGCCACTCACGAGCCGAAGTTTGAACAGGCGTTTGAATCCGCCCAGCAGCAGCGCAAGGCCGATAATGCCGAACATGACGAGTACGGCACAGATGATCCATGCGGTCAGTTGCAGGTGACTCATGCCATCGTCTCGCGTGCGCTATTGAATTAAATGTAACACCTTTATACTGCATCGATGCGGACGCTTCGTCATCTCATTCTGTATGCCCTGTTTGCCGCCTCACTGCTGGGTTGCGGGCAAACCGGTCCGTTGTACCTGCCAAAACCGCCGGCCAGTCCGCACGCGGCAAACCTCGCGGCACCGGCGGCCACGGTTTCCGTGCCGGCCGCGAGCAGTGTGCCTGCAGCCGCAACGGCAACTCCTCCGGCACCCGCGTCCCCTCCGCCGCAGCGGATAGTCCCCTGAGCATGTCGCGCGACGATCGCGCGCCGCCCGCCTCGTTCCGGTACCGGAACAATGTGCTGTATGCCGAAGATGTTTCGCTCGCTGAACTCGCGGCAAAGTTCGGCACCCCGCTTTATGTCTATTCACGAAGCGCCATTCAACAGGCCTACGCCGGTTTTGCACAGGCACTAGCCGGTACCCCGCACCTGATCTGTTATGCCGTCAAGGCCAACAGCAATCTTGCGGTGTTGCGCACGCTGACCAAGCTCGGTGCCGGTTTCGACATCGTATCGGTCGGTGAACTGGAGCGTGTGTTGCGCGCCGGCGGCGATCCAGGACGGGTGGTGTTCTCCGGTGTCGGCAAACGCGCCGACGAAATCAAGCGCGCACTGCAGGTCGGGATTCGCTGCTTCAACGTCGAATCCGCCGCGGAGCTGGAACAAATCAACGCACTCGCAGTGGCAATGCGGGTTCGCGCGCCGGTCGCCTTGCGCATCAATCCGGAAATCCAGGCCCAAACGCATCCGCATATCCATACCGGGCATGCCACTTCCAAATTCGGTATTCACGCCGTGACTGCGGAACAAGTGTTTCGCCGTGCACTCGAACTGCCGGGGATCCGGCTCATCGGTCTGGCCTGTCATATCGGTTCGCAGATCACGGACCTGGCACCCTACGCCGAAGCGTGGCGCTGCATCGTAAAACTCGCGGACCGTTATGCGGAACTCGGTGCACAACTGGAACATGTCGATTTCGGCGGCGGGCTTGGCATCCGGTATCGCGACGAGACCATTCCGGGCGCGGACAAATTCATCGCCGTCGCTCGTAATGCGATCGCCAATCGCAACTTGCAGATCCTGGTTGAACCGGGTCGCGCGCTGGTGGGTACCGCTGGCGTGCTGATAACGCGCATCGAATACCTGAAGACCACGCCACATGCCAGGTTGCTGGTGATCGATGCCGGCATGACCGAACTGCTGCGACCGAGCCTGTACGATGCCTGGCACGAAGTGCGTGAAGTCATCCCCGGTAGCGACCCCGCAGTCTACGATGTGGTCGGGCCGGTGTGCGAGAGCGCGGATGTCCTGGCGCGCGAGCGCCGCCTCGCGGTTCAGGCCGGCGACCTGTTGGCGATCATGGATTGCGGTGCCTACGGCGCCAGCATGGGTTCCAATTACAATAGCCGGCTGCGACCGGCAGAAGTGCTGGTCGATGGTGATCTCGCGACACTGGTTCGTCGCCGTGAAACGTTTGATGAGCTGATGAATCTGGAACTCCTGCCCAAATGAACACCGTCACCCAACTCCGACACAAGCCGTTGATCCTGGTGGATGGATCGTCGTATCTGTACCGGGCATTCTTCGCGCTGCCGCCGCTGACCAATTCACAGGGTGAACCCACCGGTGCGGTCTACGGTGTCGCCAACATGCTCAAACGGCTGCTGGCGGACTATCAGCCTGAACATGTTGCCGTGGTATTCGATGCGCGCGGCAAGACTTTCCGCGACGAAATATTCGAGGAATACAAGGCCAACCGTCCGCCGATGCCGGACGATCTCGCCGCCCAGACCGAACCGTTGCTGGCACTGGTAAAAGCCATGGGTTTTCCGGTGCTACAGGTCAGCGGCGTGGAAGCAGACGACGTCATCGGCACGCTCGCGAAACGCGCTGCTGCGAATGGACAGGACGTGCTGATATCTACCGGTGACAAGGACATTGCGCAACTGGTCAATGAACACATCACACTGGTCAACACCATGACCGGCTCACGGCTGGATCGTGAAGGCGTGAAGGAAAAATTCGAGGTGTGGCCGGAACAGATGATCGATTACCTGGCCCTGGTCGGCGATACCTCCGACAATATCCCCGGCGTGCACGGTATCGGCCCCAAAACCGCGGCGCCGCTGCTGGCACATTTCGGCAGTCTGGAGGAACTCTACAAACGGCTGGACGAAGTTCCACAACTCAGCATTCGCGGCGCCAAACAACTGCCGGCCAAACTCGTCGAACATCGCGAGCAGGCGCTGCTGTCGCGGCAACTCGCCACCATTGATTGCGAACTGGATCTGCCGTTATCCGAAGATGCCCTGTGCATGCAGGTGCCAGACGCTGCCGCGCTTGCAGCATTGCATCCGCGCCTCGGTTTCAGCTGGCTGAAGGAAAAACAGGACAAGCCCGGGACGTCCAAGGCTGATGCAAAACCCGCCGCAGCTGTTGTCGAACACAAGCCCGCGCAGTATCAAACCATTCTTACCGAAGCCGCTCTGCAACAATGGCTGGACAGGCTGGAGCAGGCCGAGCTGTTCGCATTCGACACCGAAACTACCAGCCTCGATTACATGCAGGCTGAAATTGTCGGCGTGTCGTTTGCTGTCACAGCGGGCGAAGCGGCCTATCTGCCGCTGGCGCATCGCTACGCGGACGCACCGGCACAACTGAATCGTGAACAGACTCTGGCCCGGCTCAAACCTCTGCTGGAAAGTTCCAAACACGCCAAACTTGGCCATCACATCAAGTACGACGCACATGTATTGCGCAACTACGGTATCCGTCTGGATGGCATCCGGCATGACTCGATGCTCGAGTCCTATGTACTGGACAGCACCGCAAGTCGCCACGACATGGACTCGCTGGCCGGCAAATATCTCAACTACAAAACGGTGCACTACGAGGATGTCGCCGGCAAGGGCGCCAAGCAGATCGGTTTTGAGCAGGTGCGTATCGAGGATGCCAGCCATTACGCTGCTGAAGATGCCGACGTTACGTTACGACTGCATCAGACCCTGTGGCCAAGACTCGCGGCACAACCGAAATTGAAAGCGCTGTACGAAACCATCGAAATGCCGCTGGTGCCGGTGTTGCTGGAAATCGAACATACCGGCGTGCTGCTCGATGTCGAAATGCTGCACATCCAGAGCCGCGAGATCGAAGAAACGCTGCGCAAACTCGAAGAGCGAGCCTATGCGTTGGCCGGAGAGTCCATCAATCTCGATTCACCCAAGCAGTTGCAGAGAATCCTGTTCGAGAAAATGCAGCTGCCGGTGAAGCGAAAAACGCCGGGCGGGCAACCCTCGACCGCGGAAGACGTGCTGGAGGAACTCGCCGCCGATTACGAATTACCGAAAGTGATTCTCGAATATCGCGGACTCGGCAAACTCAAATCCACCTATACCGACAAGTTGCCGCTGCAGGTCGATGCCCGCAGCGGACGGGTGCACACTTCGTATCACCAGGCGATCGCGGCGACCGGTCGTCTGTCGTCCTCCGATCCCAATTTGCAAAATATCCCGGTGCGCAGCGCGGAAGGCCGCCGGATCCGGCAGGCCTTCATCGCGCCTGCCGGTTGCAGGATCGTGGCTGCAGATTATTCGCAGATTGAATTGCGCATCATGGCGCATCTGTCCGGTGACGCCGGCCTGTTGAATGCATTTTCAAAAGGCATGGACATACATCGCGCGACCGCTGCGGAAGTGTTCGCAACACCAGCCGATCAGGTGACCGCCGAACAACGTCGTTCCGCCAAGGCCATCAACTTCGGGCTCATCTACGGCATGTCGGCATTCGGTCTGGCCAAACAGCTCGGCATCGAACGCGGCGCGGCACAGGAATATGTCGAGCTGTATTTCGCGCGCTATCCCGGTGTGAAGCAGTTCATGGATCGCACCCGCGAACTGGCCCGCGAACAGGGTTACGTCGAAACCGTATTCGGCCGGCGTCTGTACCTTCCGGACATCCGCGCCCGCAACGCCCAGCTGCGCCAGTACGCAGAACGCACTGCGATCAACGCGCCGATGCAGGGCACCGCCGCCGACATCATCAAGCGGGCCATGATCGATGTGCAGCACTGGCTGCAACAAAGCGGGTTGCCGGCGCGCATGATCATGCAGGTACACGACGAGCTGGTATTCGAGGTCGAGTCGTCAGCGCTTGACGCGGTGAAAACCGGAGTTGCCGAACGCATGGCGGACGCCGCTCAACTCAAGGTCCCGCTGGTTGTTGATGTGGGCGTGGGTTCAAACTGGGATGAAGCGCACTGAGCACTGTCCGGACAGCACCGGTGCGGTAGCAGAGTGCCGTAACCGACGGTTCTCCAGACCGGACGGCGCCCGCCAAAAATTCCTTCGGCGTCGCGGAACTTTTTCTTAGACCGAGTCTCAAACGTTGTGAGCGCCGCAATGGCACTCAGCCTGCTCACCTCCCTGAGCGGGCAATGCAACCCGGTCTCCCCAAGCCGGGTGAAGCGATTGACCCCGGTGTTTTCCCCCTTTGGCACCGGGGTTTTTTTTGCTTGTGTTTCCAAATTATGTCATCTGGAGCCAACCGGCAATCACCTCGCGCGCTTCCTCCACGCCCTGCCGGGAAACCGCCGAGAATACCTGCACCTGCGCCGCCGGATAGTTCGCAAGTTGCCGGGAGACTGCGCTTGCCGCCTGATTGGCGTGGTTGCGTGTCAGCTTGTCAGCCTTGGTCAGTAATGCCAGGACCGGCAGATTGAGCGGTGTGCACCAGGTCAGCATGCGCTGATCGAACTCGGTCAGCGGGTGGCGAATGTCCATCACCAGCACCAGCCCGACCAGTACATGCCGGTAACTGAAATACTGCTCCATCAGCTGCCCCCATTGCAGCCGAACCGCCTCCGGCACCTTGGCGTAGCCGTAGCCCGGCAGATCGATAAGCCGCCGGGTGTCATCAATCGTGAACAGATTGATGAGCTGGGTGCGCCCCGGCGTCTTGCTGACCCGGGCCAGTCCGTTGACCCCGGTAATGGCGTTCAAGGCGCTGGATTTACCGGCATTGGAACGCCCCGCAAACGCAACTTCATAACCTGCGTCGGCCGGCAGGTCATTGAGCGCCGATGCACTCTTCAGGAACCGGGTATGTCGAAAATCGGCTGGCATCGGAACCCCGCTGCGGCGGCCTTGGCGGGCCGGCGTTTAGTGTAAAATCCGCTCTTCATTTGTGGCAGGCCCAGTCCGCGGGCACGCGTCCCGCGAGCATAACCCATGGCCACCACGTCGTCCGATTTTCAGCCTTTAGGAGCTGTTCCGCATGAACAAGTTTGTGATGACCGCGCTGGTACTGGGCACCTTCGCATTCGCTACCAATGTAGCCGCCGCCGGCGATGCCGCCGCGGGCCAGAAACGGGCTGCGGCCTGTGCCGCCTGCCACGGGCCGGACGGCAACAGCGCCAGCGGTCAGTTTCCGAAACTGGCAGGACAGAATGCGGATTACATCGTCCGGGAACTGGAGCGCTTTAAATCGGGCGAACGCAAAAATCCGATCATGGCGGGCATGGCCGCCGGCCTGAGCGAACAGGACATGCAGAATGTTGCGGCCTGGTTTTCCAGTCAGACCGTGCGTCCGGGTGAAGCTGATCCGGGCCTGGTCAAGGCCGGCGAAGCCCTTTATCGGGGCGGCGACAAGTCGACCCAGATCCCGGCCTGCGCAGCCTGTCACGGACCGGATGGCGCCGGCAACGCCCCCATGCTGGTACCGGCGCTGACCGGTCAGCACGCCGAGTATGTGGTAGCGCAGCTACAAGCGTTTGCCAGCGGCGAGCGCAAATCCCCGATGATGGACACCATTGCTGCACGACTCAGCGCCACCCAGATGAAGGCCGTCGCATCCTACATCGAAGGTTTGCACACAACGCCGGTACAGCCTTGACCGGCTGAACTTTAGGCCGCGTCCACCACTCTCATTCAGTGTGTGCATCATGGCGGCACCAAGGGGAATCGTCGCGGAACCGTCAACATGAAAACAGTCGCTGCCTTGTTTCTGTCCCTGGTGTTGTTGCCGGGCGTTGCCCTGGGGGCAGCGCCTGCACCCGCTGCACCCTTCAAGGCCGGCGTGAACTACGTTCCAGTCATTCCGGCACAACCCACTTCGGTACAGCCCGGCCAGATCGAGGTCATCGAATTCTTCTGGTACGGCTGCCCGCATTGCTACGCACTGGAGGATTACGTCAATACCTGGTTGCGCAGCAAACCGGATAACGTCGTGTTCCGGCGCGTACCGGCAGCGCTCAATCCGGCCTGGGACACGGATGCACGTGCGTATTTTGCGGCCGAGGAACTGGGTCTGGCCGACAAGGCGCACCCGGCCATTTTTCACGCCATTCATGTTGATCATCTGCAACTCGACAGCGAAGACGCGTTCCGCAGTTTCTTTGTCCGGCAATTCGGTATTACCGCAAAACAATTTGACGCGGCATGGAATTCACTGAATGTGGATACCAAACTGGTTCAGGCGAAAGTGCTGGCGCAGCGTTACGGTGTGATCGACGTGCCGACTCTGGTGGTGAATGGCAAATGGCTCACCGGCCCCGGCTACCATCTGGCCACCCCGCAGGTCATGAACGCGGTCAGCTGGCTCGTACAACAGGAACAAACCACATTAGCAAACAATGCGGCCGAATGAATTCGGCTGCCGACCAGGGGGACCCAGGATGCTCAAGCGAAAATTTCTGATTGCTGCACTTGTTGCCGTCTGTACCGCCGGGTACATCGGCGCAACGTCCGCGAAGGCCGTCACCGCCACCTTCGCCGAAGGCGCCAACTACGTGCCGGTATCGCCGGCGCAGGCAACCAGTGTCAAACCGGGGCAAATCGAAGTGATCGAGTTTTTCTGGTACGGCTGCCCGCACTGCTACGCGCTGGATCCGTATGTGGAAGCCTGGCTGAAGCACAAACCGGCAAATGTGGTTTTCACGCGGATTCCGGTAGCCATGGCGTGGGGCGAGCATATGGATATCGACGGATACGCCTTTTACACCGCCCAGGCACTGGGTCTTGAACCGAAAATCCATACGCCGTTATTCAATGCGATCCATCAGGACCGGCAGTTTGCCCTGGTCAACGATGAAGATGCGTTGCAGGCCTTTTTTGCCCACTACGGTGTCAGCAAGCACGATTTTGATGCCACCTGGAAATCGTTCTCGGTGCAACTGAAGATGGACCAGGCCGCGGATATCGAAAAACGCTACGGACTGGAAGGCGTGCCCACCATCATCGTCAATGGCAAATGGAAAACCGGTGCCGGGTACAAGAATGCAGACGGCCGCTACATGTCGCCGGTACAGATCATGCAATGCGTGAACATGCTGGTACAACGGGAAGAACGCGAAATCAAGCACTAGAACTGCAATTATCTGATTTGGAGAAACCGAAGATGCGTTACCACAAATTGCTGATTGCCGCTTTCGTTGTCGTCTGCGCCTCGGGTTACATCGGCGCAGCCGCCGCGGCCGCCCCGCTGACGTTCACCGAGGGTGTCAACTACGTGCCGGTGTCGCCGGCCCAGCCCACTAGCGTGGCACCGGGCCAGATCGAAGTAATCGAATTTTTCTGGTATGGCTGCCCGCACTGTTTCGCGCTGGAACCCTATCTGGAAGCCTGGCTGAAACACAAGCCGTCCAACGTCGTATTCAAGCGGATTCCGGGCGCGTTACCGGGTTCGGAATGGACCACTGCTGCACAGGCTTTCTATACCGCTCAGGCGCTCGGACTTGAACCCCGGATCAACACCCCGTTGTTCAATGCCATCCATTTGAAGCACCAGTACAAACTGGCTCAAAGCGAGGATGCACTGCAGGCCTTTTTCGCCGACTACGGCATCAGCAAGCAGCAATTCGATTCGACCTGGAATTCGTTCTCGGTTCAGCTGAAACTGAATCAGGCCGGCGATATCGAACAGCGCTACGGGCTGGAAGGCGTGCCGACCATCATCGTCAATGGCAAATGGAAGACCGGCGCCGGATATCAGATGGCGCCGCCGGACATCATGAAATGCGTTGAATACCTGGTCAAGAAGGAAGAAGCGGCCGCCGGCAAATAAGCCGAACGCCGGTTACGCCTCAAAATACATTCCATGCAGGGATCTTCCTCCGGTTACAGTGCCGGTGGAGGACCCTGCAGAACCAGCTGCTTGTTCTGCATTGCCTGAGCGAAGTGATTGATCAGTTCGACGCGTTGCGCGTGCGTCAATCTGGCGGCGTAAGGCAACAACGCCTGATTGTCCTGCGCGGTCCACACGCCGGTTGAAATCGCCGTATCTATTACGCTCAGCGCCTGGCCCGCAGCATCCTGTTGATCTGGCGTGGGTGCCTGCTCCGGCGGCTGCGATGCGGCAGCCTGATGCGGCTGATTCAGCACATTGGCCAACGCCTGTCGCAACACGTTCTCTACCATCCTGGTCAATGCAGCGTTTTGCGGCGAGATCGCCGCATTATTCGCGTCCTGAGCCGTTGCCGACCACGCTCCGGCGTTCAGTGACTGATTCTGTTGATCCAGTGCAGCCCGCAAGCGTGCATCCTCGTCATGGGAGGGCGCAGCCGGCATCCGGCTCAGCACCAGGGCAAAACCCAGCACCTGGGTGATCACGATAACGAACAACAAAATATAGAATTGACGTGTGGCCATGTTTGCCAGCCTGTAACAGAGAATCCCCGAGCCGCATTCTACAGTCAAATCAGGTGTGGGCGTGGGCTCCGAAGCCACAGGCATCCCCTGCCCGGACATGCTTGTGTCGAAGCCGTGAACGAGGCTGACGCGCTCTGTTCACGGATCTTGTAACACCCCGGGCCATTAACCGAACCTCGTGCATTACGACATCCGGAATATGTCGAACTGCAAAAAATGTCGACAAGGAATATGTCCAACTCGCTCGTTCGGACAATCGACATTCACCTACAGACATCACCGGTTCGTTGCATATAATTAGCCTGAGTCCGGATGAGCGTGCCGCGTCGGCTGGAACTCATACGGACAACATTGGGGTTTTCTATTAAAAAAATGCAGGGAGAATTTCAAATGAAAAAAATCTTGATAATGCTGGCGGCGTTGTTGCTCGCCATTCCAGGCTTGGCGTTTGCCGGCTTTTCCGCGTTGGGGAATGTATATATCTACAACGGTTCAACCTATTCCTATATGGATGGCGCGATGAGCGTGCGCTACAACTCTTCAACGGGCGGCGCCTATCTCATGAGCCAGGAATGGTCCGATGGTACCGTGACTTTCTATGCGCGCGATGCAAGCTCAAACGTGTTCTTTTGCTACATTCCGACGACCAGCCCACTGTTTCAGCGTGCACAACTGGCGCATTACAGCATGAGCGCCAGCAGTTACGTCTACGTCTATCGCACCTCTTCAAGTAATGAGTGCACTGAGTTCTATTACACCAATGCGTCCTATTATTTGAACTGAGCGCTGCCGTCCGCGAGGCCGGTAGGTCATGCCGGCCTCGCGGGCTTCTGCATTTGCCGGTGCTGAGGTTTGCAATCGGGGCGGCATGGTAACGACACCCGGAATTGCGCGCGGCAACATCAGGTCCGTTAATCCGCTTGCCACGATGTATTTCGGCTGACCACATCGGCCTTGCTCTCCGCGGCGGGTCAAAAGTCTGGGCCCGCTATCCGCATCCGGGCTACGCAGCGAACGCGCGCCGAGCAGGCCAATCGACGGACCTGGACGACCGCGATGCCCGCCAGTCATGCCTGCTGGACTGTCAACCCGGACCACGAGACTGCGTTGTCAGGGTGTCGCGCCCATTGGCGCGCCGCCCGCGCCCTTCGGCAGGGGGCAGGGCGGGCAATGCCGGGAGCACCCGGCAACCTGCTAAACTTGCCGCCCCAGCCGGCTGAACCGGTCCGGAATCCAGCCCACATGCCGTTCGACCAGTTCTCCAGTTTCGACAGCGCGGATCGCTTGAAACGACACCACATTCATCTGCAGCCCGGGGATGCCATACTCAGACTGCTGATTGTCGGCGGACTGCTGCTGGTCATTTACCTGAGCATGCGCTGGCAGGCGTTCCAGCCGCTGCTGCGCACCGCCAGCGAGCATGAATGGACCCGCTTCATCGTGCATCCGGGAATTCTCTGGATGTCCATGGGCATGTTGATGCTCTTGTTCCGCACTTTGCTGTGGTTCCGTTACCGCACGCCACGCGTGGCCAGCTACGCTGATGCACCATCACTGACCGTCGTGATCCCCGCTTACAACGAAGGACCGATGGTTGCCCAATCGATCGACTCCGTGGCCGCAGCGCACTACCCTCGCGAACGTCTCGAGATATTCGTGGTAGATGATGGCAGCCGCGATGACACCTGGGAACATATCGCCGCGGCCGCTGAACGTTATCCGGACCTTGTAACTACCCTGCGTTTTGATAAGAACCGCGGCAAGCGCGCCGCACTTGAAGCCGGTTTTCGTCATGCACGTGGTACGGTGGTCGTGACGATCGATTCAGACAGTGTTATCGAACCTGACAGTCTCCTGGCGATGGCCGGCCCCTTCCAGGATCCGAAAGTGGGTGCGGTAGCCGGCCGGGTGACGGTCTACAACCGCGATGACGGCCTGATTCCGCGCATGCTGAAAGTCCGTTACGCGCTCAGCTTTGATTATCTTCGTGCAGTGCAGTCCACGTATGGCACCGTTTACTGCTGCCCGGGAGCACTTGCTGCATACCGGGTAAGCGTGGTCCGCGAAGTACTGGATCGCTGGATGGCACAGACGTTTCTGGGTGCACCATGCACCTATGGCGAAGACCGGTCCATGACCAATTACATTCTCTCGCGCGGCTACGACACGGTGTACCAGCGCGCGGCCGTGGTGCACACTATTGTGCCAATTACCTACGCCAAACTGTGCAAAATGTTCCTGCGCTGGGATCGCAGCTACGTGCGCGAGGAAATCCGCTTTGCCTGGATTGTCTGGAAACGGCCGCCCGGTGCGCGGCTGATCGCGGTGACCGATGCCATTATTACCAATATGCGCTACCCGATGGGCTGGGCCACCCTGGTGCTGCTGATTGCACTGATCGTCTGGCATCCACTGGTATTGCCACGCTTCTTGTTCGCGATCGGTCTGATGGCCTGCTTCAACATGCTTTATTACCTGCGCAGTGAGCGATCCTGGGATTTCGTGTACGGGATTTTCTATTCTTACTACTCGGTGTTCGCGCTGTTCTGGATCATGCCGTACGCGGTGGTTACCGCACGCGCGCGGGGTTGGCTGACCCGCTGAGAGACCAGACACAACAGCTGCCTCAGAACGATTTTTCGATTCCCAGAAACCATTCGCGGCCGTCACCCGGAAAGTACCGGTAGTTGCCGAAACTGTAATCGGCACGTTCGGCATACGCGATGTCGGCAAGATTGGTGATGCGGACGGTAACCTTCCAGCCGTTGCCGAAACCCTGTTGCAGACTCATATTCAGCAGGTCCTGACCGCCGTAACGATGCCGGTTGGATTCATCAAGCCAGTAACCGCCGACGTGTGTCCACTGCAATTCAGCCAGGGTTCGTCCTGCCGGTTGCCAGCGTAGCCGCAGCCCGCCGAGACTGCGTGGTGCGTATTTCACATCGTTTCCATACATGATGGCGTTGCCCTGACCGAGGCCGGCCGAAAACGCGTAGCGATGCAGTGCATAGCTGCCGTCGGCATGCAGGCTCCAGGCTGGACTGAAGCGGTAGCTCAGAAAAAATTCCAGGCCTCTGGAACGGATACGTCCATTGCTCACGTTGAAGCCGTTGGCATCGCGAAAGATGAAATGGGTCTTGAGCATGGAATACGCATCGGCATCCCAGCGCCAGGCGCCGTTGCGGCCGCGCCAACCGAGTTCATACGCGTTCATGGTTTCGGAATGCAGATCGGCAATATTCTGCTGTCGCTGCAACTCGTAGAGTTCGGTCGCTTCCGGCGCCCGTGCGCCGCGTCCGAGATTGATATAAACCGTCTGCTGGTCGCTCGCCAGATAACTGATGCCGAACTTCGGCAACAGGTTCGTGAACTGATCGGTCCGGTCCGCCGGACGATTGAACAGACATCCGCCGAACGCACAGGGCGTACCGTCCGCGCGACTGTTACCGGCCGGCAGAAAGTTCACGTAACTGTAGCGCACCGTTTCTACACGCATCCCGCCGGAAAACAGCCAGCGCGGACTCCAGGCATGGGTGATGTGCAGATACACCGCCAGTGTGCGGCTGTCGGCCGCATAATCGTAATGCAGCCCCTGTGGGCGAATACCCGCCAACGCCGGTGGCAGAGTGGTGATCACCGTGGGCTGGAATTCGGTCAGGGTGCCGTGTGCATACTCGCTGTCGAGACCGTAGATCACCTGGGTGGCAGCAGTCGGCGAGGTACGCAGGGCCAGCATGGTCCCAATGCTGTTGGCGGCATCGTTTTCGATCGGCTCGCCGGGCAGGTAATGCTCGGTAAAACGGGTGCTGTTGCGGCGTGCATAAGGCGTGACATCGAATTCCATGTTGCCGTCGAAGCGCATGCGCCATTTCTGTGCCGCCAACCAGCTCTGGCTGTCGCGGAACGCGCCGGGCGTTGGATTGGAATCCCGCAACGATTCATTCTGATAGACGGATTGACCGTAGATGTAACCGGCCGTGTGCTGATTCAGATTGGTCGCGGCCAACAATGTCTCGTGACTCAGCGCACCATCTTCGCGATCAAATCTCAGGGTCAACTTCTGCTGGTCATAGGCGGAATCTGCGCGGAACCCGCTGTCATGCGTTGCATTCGCGGCAATCCGGAATCCCTGACTGCCATTCCAGTTGCCCATCGCCACTTTTGTCCGCAGATAGTTGTTCGCACCCCGTTCCAGGTTCGCGCTGCCGGATGGTGTCGAAGCCGCGGATTGCGTGAGCACATTGACGATACCGTTGAGTGCATTGGATCCGTACAGCACCGAACCCGGCCCGCGAATCACTTCCACTGCACGCGCCTGTTCGGTATTGAGCCAGAACATCGCATTCACGTTGCAGAAGCCGGCGGGCTGAATCGCGATGCCGTCCTCCATCAGCAGGAATGCGCCGCACGCGCCGGCTCCGGTGAACAGCGGCGAGCGTATCGCCATCAGACTTTCCTGACCGCTGCCCTCCGTCACCCAGCCGCCCGGGATCGCGGCAAAGATCTGCGCCGGATGCGTCTCGTCCAGCAGCGACAGTGTCTGACTGCCGAGGCGCGCAGTATTGCCCGGCAGTATCTGCAACGGCGTTGGCGCGTTTGTGTCGGTCACCACTACAGCACCCAGCTCTGTGCCGTTGTCTGCGCGAACCGCTGAATTGAAGAACCCTCCGCAACAGAGTAACGACAGCAGCGCCGACCCGCGCTTTGCCGCTTTGCGCTTCATTGCGGCAATGCATAGGCAATCAGGTAATCACCGCGGGTACTGGCGTCCTTGTAGCCACCCGCGGCAATGACCACGTATTGCCGGCCATTGATTGAATAGGTCATCGGTGTTGCTTGTCCGCCGGCGGGCAGTTTCACATCCCACAGCGGCTTGCCACTTTCGGTATCAAATGCGCGCAGGTGATCATCGAGGCTGGCACCAATAAAGATGAGGCCGCTCGCGGTCACGATCGGACCACCCAGACTGGGCATGCCCCAGTTGAAATGCAGCAGCGGGGTAACACCCAACGGAATCTGCCACTTGATGGTTCCGTGCACCATGTCGACGGCCGTAAGCGTGGTCCACGGCGGTTTGACGCACGGAATTCCCAGCGCCGACTTGAACATGATGCGGCGCATGC
>DASUXE010000326.1:0-2186 GCA_036378075.1 Gammaproteobacteria bacterium | reverse complement strand
GCGCACCTCGGCAACCTGGAACTGGCGCGTGCCCTGGCGACGCTCATTCCGGGTTTGCGCGTCAACGCGCTGGTCTATACCAGCAACGCTCAAAAAGTCACTGCGATGCTGGAAGAAACCAGCGACAAGTACCATCTGCGTCTGATCCATGTGCAGGAAATCGGCCCCGATACGGCGCTGATGCTGCGCGAGAAAATCGCCGCCGGAGAAGTAGTGGTCATCGTCGGCGACCGCACCCCAGTGTCGGACCAGAGTCCGGTAGTGACGGCGGAGTTTCTCGGCAAACCGGCCCCGTTCGCGATCGGCCCCTATGTGCTGGCGCACATCCTGGAGTGCCCGGTGTATCTGTTTTTCTGCTTCCAGGAAGGCGCGGCCTACAAGGTGCATCTCGAACCGTTTGCCGAGCACATCCAGCTGCCGCGTCAGGGTCGCACCCGGGTCGCCGCCGACTGGGCGGCGCGCTATGCCAAACGCCTGGCATATTACGCGGCCCGTTTTCCGCTACAGTGGTACAACTTCTACGATTTCTGGACCGGCGATCCGGCCTTGCCGGCCCCGCAACCAATGAACACCTCGCACGAGACCAAGTCCGATGCACAACAAAGCAACCCCCATGTCTGAGGCTCCGGTAACCGTCGGCGGCAGACACCTGACCCTCGAAGAAGTCTGCGCGGTTTCACGTGGTGCGCCGTTGATGCTGCAGGGCGATGCCGCGTTTCGCAAACGCATCAGCCGCGGCGCGGAACTGCTGGCGCAATTCATCGCCGAAGGCAAACCCGTGTACGGCGTCAGCACCGGTTACGGCGATTCCTGCACGGTCACCATTCCCGGTCACATCCTCGAACAGTTGCCGGCGCATCTGGTGCGCTATCACGGCTGCGGACTGGGCGAATATTTCGACGAACCGACCAGCATCGCGATCCTGGTCACGCGCCTGAGCTCGCTGGCCGCCGGATTTTCCGGCGTGCGTCTCGATGTGCTGACGCAGCTGGAGGCCTTCGTCCGGCACCGCATTACGCCACTCATTCCGGAAGAAGGTTCGGTTGGCGCCAGCGGCGATCTCACGCCGTTGTCGTACGTCGCGGCCACCATGATGGGTGACCGGCAAGTTCGTTACAAAAACGCACTCCGCCCCGCGTCAGACGTCCTCAAGGAAACCGGCCTGACACCGTTGACGCTCAAACCAAAGGAAGGTCTGGCGTTGATGAACGGCACGTCGGTGATGACCGCGCTCGCCTGCCTGGCCTGGGAACGCGCCGAGTATCTGTCGCGTCTCGCCACCCGCATCACCTCGCTGGTCAGCATTGCACTCGGCAGCAATCCGAAACATTTCGCACCGGGACTGTTCGCCGTCAAGCCGCACAGCGGCCAGCAGCAGATCGCCGCCTGGATTTTTCATGACATGGGCGGTTCGACACATGAACAGGCGATCCGGATTCAGGATCGCTACTCAATTCGTTGCGCGCCGCATGTCATCGGCGTACTGGCCGATGCACTGGGCTGGATGAAACGCGACATCGAAAACGAACTGAACAGCGCCAACGACAACCCGATCATCGATCCGGAATCCGGCGAGGTGTATCACGGCGGACACTTCTACGGCGGACACATCGCGTTCGTCGCCGACAGCATGAAGAACGCAGCCGCCAACATTGCCGATCTGCTGGACCGGCAACTTGCACTGCTGGTCGATACCCGTTTCAACAACGGCCTGCCCAGCAACCTGTCCGGGGTGGAAGGCGAACGCGCCAGTCTCAATCACGGTTTCAAGGCCGTGCAGATTGCGGTTTCCGCATGGACGGCCGAAGCACTGAAACTGACCATGCCGGCCAGCGTGTTTTCGCGTTCCACCGAATGCCACAACCAGGACAAGGTCAGCATGGGCACCATCTCGGCGCGCGATGCAATCCGGGTGCTGGAGCTCACCGAGCAGGTGGCGGCGGCGTGTCTGGCGGCTGCGGTGCAGGCGGTTGAAATCCGCCACCGGCGCGGCAATCGCCCGCCGGCGCACATGGACAACGATATTCGCAACATGGTCGACGATGTGTTTACCCTGTTCCCGTATGTGGAAGAGGATCGCGCCCTGGAACACGAACTGCGCGCCTTGTGTGCAGCCGTGAAATCCCGGCGCTGGGAATTGTACGCATGAGCCGCATGCAGAAAGCCCTGATCACGGCACAGACCGA
>DASUXE010000325.1:0-8305 GCA_036378075.1 Gammaproteobacteria bacterium | reverse complement strand
GTTCGGCACACCCGGCTTGGAAACGAAATCATCCATCTCGTCGTTCAGCAGCACGCCGGTACCGGGTGGCACGAAGCCGCTGCCGAACCTGAAGTTCACCGTGAAGGTGGCGGCAACCTCGTTGCCCTCGCGGTCCATGATGGAGATATGCGTGGTGTGATTGCTTTCCGGCTTGCTCACCGTCACCGGCGCCAGATCGCTGCTCGGGGTGGCGCGGTCGGCAAGAATGCTGGTGCGCAATCCGGCGGCATAATAGGGACTCAGCAAGCGTTCGATCGGCATCTTCACGAAATCCGGATCACCGAGATATTCGGCCCGGTCACGATAGGCGTGCCGCATGGCCTCGATGATCAGATGCTTCTGCATCAGATCACTGGCATGACCGAGATCGTAGCCGGACAAGATGTTGAGGGTTTCCAGCAATACGATGCCGCCCGATGATGGCGGCGGCGCCGAAACGATGTTCATGCCGTGATAGTTCCCGACCAGCGGCACCCGCTCCTTTACCCGGTAATCACGCAGATCTTCCAGGCTCCAGATGCCGCCGGCAGCACGGGTTCCCTCCACCAGTTTCTTTGCCAGCTCACCCTGATAAAAACCGGCATCGCCGTGTTTTGCGATCAACTCCAGGGTGCGTGCCAGATCCGGCTGTTTCAGCAACCAGCCGGTCGCAGGCGCCTGGCCGTGATCCAGGAAAATTGCCGCCGCCGCAGGCGAGTGTTTCAGCTTGTCGACATGATTCGCGATCATCGCCTGGAACATCCGGTCGAGCGGAAAACCGTCGCGCGCCAGTTTGATGGCCGGCGCCAGATCCTGCGCCAGAGTCAGATGGCCGTAATGCCTGTTGAGATACACCAGCGCAGCGGGTTCACCGGGGATCGCCGCGGACAACGGTCCGTCCAGTGACAGGCCCTTGATGACGTTGCCGCTCTTGTCCTGATACATGGTGGCGGTTGCGGCCGCCGGTGCATATTCACGCCCGTCGATCATGGTGTTGCGATCGCTTTTCGCGATGTGCAGCAACCAGAACCCGCCGCCGCCGATTCCGGAACTGTATGGTTCGACCACTGACAACGCGGCACTCACAGCAATCGCGGCATCAAATGCGTTACCCCCCTCGGCCAGAACCTGCATGCCGGCCCTGGTCGCCAGCGGGTGGGCACTGGCCACCGCTGCATGCGCTGGACGCAGATGGGGTGCCGCTGGTGCCGCAAACGGCAATGACAACAGGATCAGAAACGTTGCGATGGTCCGTGCGTTCATGCGGGCTCCGGGCGACAGGTATGTGTTGACGGGATTGAATGCGGCAGCGCGCTCAGCTCGCCACTTTTCCGGTGATGCGGCGATATTTCTCCAGCAGTTGCTCGTGCGTCTCGCTGTGTTCCGGGTCCAGTGGAATGCAATCCACCGGACACACCTGCTGACATTGCGGAGCATCGAAATGACCAACGCACTCGGTGCAGAGTTCGGGATCAATTTCGTAGATCTCCTCGCCCTGATAAATGGCGTGATTCGGACACTCCGGCTCACACACGTCACAATTGATGCAGGCATCCGTAATCTTGAGCGCCACGCTAGTTCACCGGCCAAGCCAAATTGGAACCATTTTAACGCTTCCTGAGCTTCTGCAATTCCTGCAGCACGGCCGGATGTACGAAGCGCGAGACATCCCCGCCGAGCGCGGCGATTTCGCGCACCAGGCTGGATGATATGAACGTGAATTGTTCCGCCGGAGACATGAAGATCGTCTCCACGTCCGGCCCCAAGTGCCGGTTCATGGCCGCCAGCTGGAATTCGAACTCGAAATCGGATACTGCGCGCAGTCCGCGCAGAATGGCATGTATCCCCTGCTTGTGGGCAAATTCCACCGTGAGTTCTGCAAAACCACACACTTCGACGTTGGCGATCCCCTGAAGCGTGGCCCGGGCCAGATCAACTCGCGTGTCGAGTGAAAACGCCGGCGTTTTGCCGGGGTTTGCCGCAATCGCAACCACCACCCGGTCAAACAGACGCGCCGCGCGCCGCACGATATCCGCGTGCCCGTTGGTAATTGGATCAAAGGTACCGGGATAGAGGATGCTCGCGGGCATATGGATTGTCTCCTGCATTCATTTATAAAGGCTGTTATGCAGACGGCAGATTATCGTGGATAGCGAGACCAAATTCGACATTGCCGGCGCGCGCCTGGCGCAGCATACGCCAGCCGGCCGGCAACGCAGGCATATGTCCAGCGGCAAACTCGATATACACACGTGCAGTGGGAGCAAGCCATGCACCTTTGGCAAGGCTCTCCAGCGCACGCGGCAACAGATCCGATGCAAACGGCGGGTCCAGAAACACCAGATCAAAACGGCGCGCCGTCCCGGCCAGGTAGGCGATCGCATCGGACTGCACCAGCTCAGCGGCGGATGCAGTATGCAAGACGTCGATGTGTGCCCGCAGGGCGTCGATGACAGCGCGTTCCTGATCCACGAATACACAGCCCGCCGCACCCCGTGACAGCGCCTCCAGTCCCAGGGCTCCACTTCCGGCAAACAGGTCCAGGCAGTGGGCCCCCTGCACTACGCCCTGCAACCAGTTGAAAAGCGTCTCCCGCACCCGGTCCGGTGAGGGGCGGATCCCCGGTAATGCCGGGAAGCCAAGCCGGCGGCGACGCCATTCGCCGCCAATGATACGGAATTCATTGCGATAGCCTCGACCGGAATTACGCATAAAACAAATTCACCGAATTCAAGCACTTGTAAGAGGTGCCGGGCCGCTTGCGCGGCGGCGCGCATCCAGCGTACCCTAACCCGGCCGTTTACGGAGGTAAACAAATGAAACGTGCTCTGGTCCTCTTCCTTGCTCTGCCGATCGCTCTCGCCGCCTGCGTTAAAGGCAGCGATTCAACCACATCAAGCCCGAACCCGAATGCGGGATTCCAGGCACGCTTCGCACCGCTGAGCGGCATCATGCCGTTTCCGAACGATCTCTATTTCAACGGCAGCACCACCGGCACCTTGAATATCCCGGTGCTGGCGTCCGCCACCACCCAGGCGGCAAATGCGCCCACCTTGGCGATGAACCATCTGGACGGTTTTGGCACCCAGTCTGTTATCAATGCCTACTTCAGCGCGGCGATCGACAAGACCAGCCTGAACGCCGCAGATGTAATGGTGTTTCAGGTCACAACCGATCCCGCTACCAAAGCTATCACCGGTTTCGTGAAACCGCTGATGCTGGGTACCGATTACAGTGTTGGCGTGTCCTCGGGCAAAGACTCCGGTGGTACGGTGCTCAATATCACGCCACTCAAGCCCTTGGCCGCCAGCAGTGTGCAGCTGGTCAGCGGCGTGCCGACCGCGGTCCCGTCGAGTTATCTCGTGGTACTGACCACCGGCATCAAGGACACCTCGGGTGCCGCTGTGACCCCGAGTTCGGACTATGCCGCGATCCTCGCGGCTGACGCGCCTGCGCTCGCCGCAGGTGGCGATGTGACCAAGATCGATTCCAGCATGTTGCCGAGTGCGTCGCTCTTGCCGGTGGCCCAATTCACACTGGCGCAGTTGGCCGTTGCTGCGGGGGTAGGCGTCGATCCCACCAAGATCGCCCTGACCTTCAGTTTCAGCACCCAGTACGCCGGCATAACACTCGCCGACATGGCGGCCAGCGCCAGTGCCACTGCCCAACCGGCGGGTGTCGGTATCCTGGACACCGGAATGACGGTAGCCAATGCGCTGACGGCGGGTGGTCAAACCCCTCCGGCCGTGGCAGCCGACGCCGAGCTTTATGCCGGCACGGTAGCGCTGCCCTACTATTCGCCACTTCCGACCAGCAGCGATCCCACGGCGCCTCTGACCGGCTGGTGGCACACCAGCAAGGGCGGCGACACTACGGTGCTCGACCCGATGCCGAAAGCCACCGCAGCGCAAAATGTTATCCCGATTCTGGTCAGCATCCCGAATGCGACCAGCGGTTGCGCCCAGCCGGGTACCGGATGGAAAACGGTAATCTTTCAGCACGGCATCACCCGTAATCGCGAGGACATGCTGGCTATCGCCGGTTCGTTTGCCAGTCAGTGCATTGCCGTCGTGGCGATTGATCTGCCGCTGCACGGCATTACCAACACCGCTGACCCGTTGTACATGAAAGGTCTCGAGCGCACCTTCGATCTGCCACCTGCCGACGGCTCGGCCGGTATTGCTTCTTCCGGCAGTTATTTCATCAACCTCAGCAGTCTTCTGACGTCACGTGACAATCTGCGGGAGGGTGTGGCCGACCTCATTGATCTGAGGGCCACTCTGCCCACGCTGCTTGCCGTCGATTCGCCAACGACACCCACCGTCGTGAACAAGTTCGACGGTTCACAGATGTATTTCGTCGGTCACTCGCTGGGCGCGATCGTGGGTACCACGTTCCTCGGTGTGGATGGCGGCGGTGGCAACATTGTCGCCGCAACGCTCGCCAATCCGGGCGGCAATATCACCCAGTTGCTGCTGAATTCGCCGAGCTTTGCACCGCAGATCAACGCAGGGTTGGCAACGGAAGGTGTCGTCGCCGGTACCCAGTTCTATGACGATTTCTTCCGCGATGCGCAGACAGTGATCGAAGCGGGCGATCCGGCGAACTATGCGGTCGCGGCGAACGCGAACACACCGATTCACATGCTCGAAGTAATCGGTGGCTTTGATCCATACAACGTGGCAGATACGGTGGTACCCAACTCGAGCACTGACCTGTTGGTCTCGTTGATGGGCTTGTCAAGCATCAATACGCTGGGATTCAACCCGGTCAGTGCCGGCTCCGGAGTGCTGGTACAGTTCACGGCCGGCGATCATGGTTCGATCCTTGACCCGAGCGTGCCCAGCGGTCTGCCGCCTTCCGAAGCGGCCGTTTACGGCGGGGTAACCACCGAAATGCAGAGCGAAGCGGTAAGCCTTGCCGCCAGCAACGGCACAGCTGTGGCGATTTCGGATACCACCTATATCAAGTAACGGTTCGTATCTGGATTTGATATTACGCTAACTGGGGCGGCTTCGGCCGCCCCATATTTTTTGCGCTCTCGACCGGCGATGCTAGGATAGCGGCTGCTTTTCAGCGACTCTGCCAAATGAATCCATCGGCTCAGACTCCCTCTCCATCCCTTTTCAGTCGTCTGCGCAACGGGTTGCGACGCGCGGCAATACATCTCACACCCGGCGTGCGCCTGGACGAATCAGCGCTGGAAGACCTGGAAACCCAGTTGCTGATGGCAGACGTAGGCGTTGAAGCCAGCCGTGATCTGATGACGCGTCTGCGTACTCGCATCAAGGCAGGCAAGCTGACCGATACCGGTGCATTGCGCAGTGCATTGCGCGACGATATCTGCGAATTGCTTGGACCGGTGAGCAACCCGCTCGAACCGGCAGGCGACGCCCACCCGTTTGTCATCCTGGTGGTCGGCGTGAACGGCGCGGGCAAAACCACCACCATCGGCAAACTCACGCAACATCTGCAGACCCAAAACCGCACGGTGATGCTGGCGGCGGGAGACACCTTCCGTGCTGCGGCGGTTGAACAGCTGCAGGCCTGGGGTACACGGCATGCGGTACCCGTCATCGCGCAAGCGAGCGGAGCCGACCCTGCCGCGGTCGCACATGACGCGCATATCGCCGCCCGCAGTCGCGGTTGCGACGTGCTGATCGTGGATACTGCCGGCCGCCTGCACACTCAGGGCGGCCTGATGGAGGAACTGAAAAAAATCCGCCGGGTGCTGGAACGGCTTGACGAAAACGCGCCGCAGGAACGTCTGCTGGTGATTGATGCCGGCACCGGTCAGAACGCTCTGAAGCAGATCGAGCAGTTCAACGCCGCCGTGAACCTGACCGGTCTGGTAATCACCAAACTCGACGGCACCGCCAAGGGTGGTATCGTAATCGCCGCCGCCAAACGTTTCGGCATTCCGATCCGCTACATCGGTGTCGGCGAACAGGCCGAGGATTTGCAGGTCTTCAACGCCACTGCATTTGCCGCGGCACTGGTCGGTGAAGAAATCGCATCATGATGCATCATGGGCTTTACACATGATCCAGTTTTCTGAAGTCAGCAAACGCTACGCTGGCGGCAATGAAGCACTCACCGCGGTGAGCTTCATGGTCGGGCAAGGTGAGATGGCGTTTCTCACCGGTCCTTCCGGCGCCGGCAAGAGCACCCTGCTCAAACTGATCGCGTTGATTGAACGGCCCAGCCGTGGACAGGTGATTGTCAACGGCCAGAATCTTGCCGGTGTGCGGCGACGCCGTCTGCCGTTCTATCGCCGTCAGGTCGGGGTGATTTTCCAGGATCACAAGCTGCTGCACGACCGCAGTGTCGCAGACAACGTCGCGCTGCCGTTGGTCATCGCCGGTATCCCGCACGCAGAAATCGGCAAGCGGGTGGGCGCGGCGCTGGATCTGGTTGGCTTGCTGCACAAGGAACGCGCATTACCCATCACCTTGTCCACCGGTGAACAGCAGCGCGTCGGCATTGCCCGCGCGGTGGTCAACCGGCCGCCGATTCTGATCGCCGATGAACCCACCGGCAACCTTGATCCGGAACTGTCCTACGAGGTCATGCAACTGTTCCGACGCCTGAATCAGGTGGGAGTAACAGTGCTGGTGGCCAGTCATGATCATGCCTTGATCCGTCGACTTGGCCAGCGCGTTATCAGTCTGCGTGGCGGGCGCATGGTCGATGCAGAGTTGCATGGAGATACCGATGTCGCCCCCGTCTGACGGCTCGCGCGGCGCGCAGAGCGGCCGTCCTTCAATCAGTCAGCGGTTCGCCGCTTGGCGGTTGCATCACCGGCAGATGCTGGTGGCCGGATTCACGCGCCTGTATCGCAGGCCGGTAGCTACCGGCATGACCGTCGCCGTAATCGGGATCTCGCTGGCGCTCCCCGCCAGCCTGCTGATACTGGTGCAGAATGTGAAACAGGTCAGCGGCAGCTGGCAGGGTGCGGCTCGCATCTCGCTGTTTCTCAAACAGGGGCTCAGCGATCAGACGGTCCGGCAGGCTGCGGGCGCGGTACGTGGAATCGATGGCGTCGCCGGTCTGCAGCTCATCAGCGCTGATCAGGCGCTGACAGAATTCAAGCGCCGTTCCGGTTTCGGCGATGCGCTGGCCTTGCTCGGTGACAACCCGTTGCCCGCCGTGCTGGTGGTACAACCGGACCCTGCTCACAGCACGCCGGAAACCGCCAACGCATTGGGCCAGACGCTCGCCAAACTGCCGCAGGTGGATCGCGTCCGCTTGGATGTCCAGTGGCTGCGCCGGCTGCGGGCGATTCTCGATATTCTGCGCCGCGCCGTGTGGATCGTCGGTTGTCTGCTGGGACTCGCGGTGATTCTCATTGTCGGTAACACGATTCGTCTCGATATCGAGGGGCGCCGTACCGAAATCGAAGTCAGCAAGCTGATTGGCGCCACCGACCGCTTCATTCGCCGGCCGTTCCTGTATTACGGTGCCGGCTATGGCTTTACAGGCGGGGTCCTGGCCTGGTTGCTGGTGACCCTGTCGCTGGTACTGTTAGGCGGGCCTGTAACGCGGCTGGCGGGCCTATATGGAAGCGATTTCAGTCTCACCGGGGCGGGCGCCGGTGGCGCCATGCTGCTGCTGGCGGGCGGTGCCGTGCTTGGCTGGCTGGGAGCCTGGCTGGCGGTGGCTCGCCATCTCCGGGACATAGAACCCACCTGATTCTTTTCCCCTGAAAACAATGTGTTACGAAAACGCATCGGTTTGGCGGGTGCGGAACTTCCGGGTTGATTAGCACTCTAACTCCCGGAGTGCTAGGATTATCCGGCACACGAAGGAGGTTCCAGATGACTAACCAAACCGCGCTGACGCCCGCTACACGGCAACTGGTCCTTGCCGGCCCGACAGGTAGCCTGGATGCCTATATGCATGCAGTCGCCAGCGTGCCGGTTCTCAGCGCCCAGGAAGAGCATGCGCTCGCCGTACGGTTGCGTGACGAACAGGATTTGGATGCAGCCCGTACCCTGGTGCTTCACCATCTGCGCTTCGTGGTGCATGTCGCCCGCGGTTATCTGGGTTACGGCCTGCCGCTCGCCGATCTGATCCAGGAAGGCAACATTGGACTCATGAAAGCCGTGAAGCGCTTTGATCCCGAGGTCGGCGTACGGCTGGTGTCGTTCGCGGTGCACTGGATCAAGGCCGAGATCCACGAATTCATTCTAAAGAACTGGCGCATCGTGAAAGTCGCCACCACCAAAGCGCAGCGCAAGCTGTTCTTCAACCTGCGCAAATCCAAGAAGCGGCTGGGCTGGTTGAACGCGGAGGAAGTGCGCGC
>DASUXE010000324.1:0-2487 GCA_036378075.1 Gammaproteobacteria bacterium | reverse complement strand
CGTGGACCCGTTGGCGCGCCGCGAATTCTGGCAACGCATCACCTCATTGTCCGAACACGGCGTCACGGTGCTGGTGACCACGCACTTCATGGAAGAAGTCGAATACTGCGACCGGCTTGCAATCATGGCCGCCGGCGAACTGCTCAAGCTCGGCACCCCCGAAGAAGTCAAAGCCGCTGCGGCCACTGACGACAAACCGGAACCGACCATGGAGGGTGCGTTCATCACCTTGATCGAAGCACACGACGCCGCACGGGAGGCAGCGTGACTGTCGCCACCGCTCGTGGTGGCAGCCGCATGCGCCTGCGCGGGCTGCTGCGCAAGGAATTCCTGCAGATTGTCCGCGATCCAAGCAGCATTGCGATTGCGCTCGTGATGCCGGTGCTGTTGCTGCTGCTGTTCGGTTACGGGGTGTCACTCGATGCAAAACACGTGCCCCTGGCACTGGTAGTAGAGCAACCGAGCGCAACGACCGCCGGTTTCACCGCTTCATTTGCTGCCACCGACTATTTCAACGTGCAGCATTTCACGGACATGCCGAGCGCAAGACGTGCCATGATGGCCGGTCGTGTGGATGGCATCGTGCGCTTGCGCAGCAATTTCAGCAGCCGTTTGTACAGCGGTAATACCGCGCCGATCCAGGTGCTGGTGAGCGGTGTCAATGCCAATAATGCGCGGCTGATCGAGGGCTATGTGAACGGCGTCTGGGCCAGCTGGCTCACCCATCAGGCGGCGCGTTCCGGCCAGCCACTTGCGCTTCCCGTTACGTTGGACGAACGCATCTGGTTCAACAGCGCCGTGCGCAGCAAAAACTATCTGGTACCCGGCCTGATCGCGGTCATCATGACTCTGATCGGTGCCATGCTGACCGCACTGGTCATGGCGCGCGAATGGGAACGCGGCACCATGGAAGCGCTGATGATCACCCCGGTTTCGATGCAGGAAATCCTGATCGGCAAACTGGTGCCGTATTTCGTACTCGGCATGAGCGGCATGGCGCTGTCGGTTGGCATGGCGGTGTGGTTATTCGGCGTGCCGCTGCACGGTTCGGTGCTACTGCTGTTTCTGTGTGCCGGGCTGTTCATGCTGGCGGCACTTGGGATGGGCCTGCTGATTTCGGTGGTGGCACGCAGCCAGTTCGTGGCCGGCCAGGTCGCGCTGGTAGCAACGTTCCTGCCGGCTTTCCTGCTGTCCGGATTCATCTTCGATGTAGGCAGTATGCCGCATGTGGTTCAGGCCATCACCTACCTGATTGCAGCGCGCTACTTCGTGGCCATCCTGCAAACGCTGTTTCTGGCCGGCAATATCTGGCCGATCGTGCTGCCCAACGCACTGGCGCTGGTGGCCATGGCGATGGTGTTCATGGCGGTCGCCCGCAAACGTTCGCGCAAGCGGCTGGACTGATGCAGATGTGGTCGCGAATCTTTGCCCTCGCTCTCAAGGAGTTGCGCGCCATCCTCCGGGACCCCCGCAGCCGATTTGTCGTCATCGGGCCGCCCATCATCCAGCTGCTGGTATTCGGCTACGCCGCAACATTCGATCTTAACAACGTGCAATACGCAGTCTATTCCGAAGATCATGGCGCTGCATCGCGACAACTGCTGGCGGGATTTTCAGGATCATCGCACTTTCATCTTTCCCGCAACATCCAGCATGACGCCGAGGTGCATTCCCTGATTGCGAACGGCGATGTGCTGATGGTGATTCATGTCGGGGAAACCTTCAGCCGTGAACTGGCGCTGGGACGCCCCGCGCCGGTGCAGGTGATCATTGACGGCCGTAACTCCAACACCGCGCTGGTGGCGCTGGGCTATGCACAGAACATCATCAACCGCTTCAACACAGACTGGTCACGGAGCCACGGCTTGACCGGACCACCGGCCGTCATAGAAAGCCGCGCATGGTTCAATCCGAACCTCGAGAGCCGCTGGTTCTTCGTCCCGGGACTGGCCGGTCTGATCGTGCTGGTAGTGACGCTGGCGGTAACGTCTCTGTCCGTAGCGCGCGAACGCGAACATGGAACATTCGATCAATTGCTGGTCACGCCCATGACACCGCTGGATATTTTGCTCGGCAAGTCGCTGCCGGGTGTGATCATCGGTGTTGCCGAAGGCACCTTCATCATCCTGGTCACGATATTGTGGTTCAGAGTGCCGCTGCTGGGCAGCCTGCTGACACTTTACATCGGACTGTTGCTGTTCCTGTTGTCCGCGGTGGGCATGGGGCTCATGATCTCGTCGTTGTGCGCAACCCTGCAGCAGGCATTGCTTGGCACGTTCCTGTTCATGATGCCGGCCGTGATTCTGTCGGGATTCGCGACGCCGATCGCAAACATGCCGAAGCCTGTTCAGTGGCTCACGCTTGCCGATCCGCTGCGCTACTTTCTGGTGATTGTGCGCAGCGTATTCCTGGAAGGCGCTTCATTCAGCCTGCTTTTCAGTCAACTCTGGCCGATGGCGGTAATCGGGATGGTGAGCATGGCACTGG
>DASUXE010000323.1:0-3241 GCA_036378075.1 Gammaproteobacteria bacterium | reverse complement strand
ACAGTGCGCGATAGACGTCAACATCGAATCAGGCACTTACGCCCTCACCGCTCCGTTGAAATTTGATGCGAATGATTCCGGTTCCGTCAACGCACCGGTCACCTATCAGGCAGCCCCCGGTAACGCGTCACCGGTCATCATTTCCGGCGGTATTCCAGTCACCAATTTCAGTTGTTCGATACTCAACATCTGTACCGGTACGGTCGCCGGCCTGCCTGCGCACGTTCTGCCACGCCAGTTCTACATCAACAACCAGCGCGCCATCCGTGCGCGCTCGAATTACGGCCAACTGGTCAACACCAACTACCTGCGCGTAGCAAACGGGTACGACCAGTTCATTCCGGAAACGCTCACGCACCCTGAACTGGTGGAAGCCGTTACCGTCACGCAATGGAAAATGATGCGCTGTCCTGTTGCAAGCATGTCCGGGACCTCGCTGATCATGGCCAATCCGTGCTGGCACAATGCCAATACCTATCCAGTGCCGTGGAATTTTCAGTTGCTGAGCTGGCTGGAAAACGCGCCTGAATTTCTGACCCAGCCCAACATGTGGTATCTGGATCCGTACAGCAAGCAATTGACCTATTACAACACCAGCGCTACACCGCCACAGAATGCAGTGTTGCCGGTACTGGAAAGCCTGGTTGAACTCGTGGGTACGCCGAGCGCACCAGTCAGCAATATCAGCTTCAAGGGACTGCAGTTTTCCTATGCCACATGGCTGGGTCCCAATCCCGCCGCCTGGCAAGGCGCGGCTTCAACGACAGCTGCTGATTCAACCGACGGTTACGTCGCCGATCAGAGCGGAAACATTCTTAAGGGAAGCAACTATTCGGCAAACGTCATCGGCCATCAGAAAATCGTCTACAAGACCCCGGGCAACATCACACTGCGTTACGCACACGACATTACCTTTGACGGCGACACGTTCATTCATCTGGGTGGCGCCGCGCTTGATCTCGACACCGGCAGCCAGAACAACACCATCGTGAACAATGCCTTCACCGATATCTCTTCCGCCGCAGTGCTGGTCGGTGGTTTCACCCAGCAGGACATGCGGCCGGACAGCGCCCATCTGACCAGCGGCAATCTGATCGGCAACAACGATATTTCCTACACCGGACAGGATTACTACGACTCTGCGGCAATTTTCGCCGGCTTCACGACCGGCACCAAGATCACCCACAACACCATCAATCACACGCCGTGGACCGGCATCGCGATCGGCTGGGGTTGGGGCCTGTTTGATCAGGGTGGTTTCCCCGGATTGCCCGGGGCTACCTACAACATGTGGGGGAACTACGATACGCCGACAATCCAGAGCAACAACGAAATCAGCAGCAACCTGATCGAAAATTTCCTCGAGCAATTGTGGGACGGTGGTGCTATCTACGCCAATGGCGCGCAGGGGCAGGGTTTCGACAACGGCTTGACCATCAAGTTGAACGTGGCCGAAAACAAGCGGCCCGCCGCCGGCAGCAACATTTACTATACCGACGGTGGTAGTCAGTACATCACCCTCGAACAGAATGTCACACTCAATGACCCGATTGGAACCGTCGACTTCGGACCCTGCCTGGCCGGATCGTCGATCAGCCCGCTTTGTCTTGGAACAGGGATGATTTCCTACGGCGCCGACATGGGTGGCTGTCTTCCGGTCGGCGACCTCAAGTATGTGCAGAACTATTTCCTGGATACGATCGACTTTTTCGGTCCGCAGCTCTGCAAGAACAGTCTCATCCCCGCGTATCCGGTCGACCTGACCTTCATGAACAACATTCCAATCAGTTCATCGGCAGATGTGCCGACATCGATCCTGTTTCAGGCCGGTACGCAGTAAGCTCATCCAGCGCAGACGCGAAACATAATCGGTTTGTTCACGCCGTACGCACCATGCGCTCAAGTATTGCCCCGGTTGCTTGATTGCCTGGCCTTACCCGCTGAAGACTGGAAACCACGTCGAGATGTGCTCAATGCGACACCTGGTCGCTCTCGATGCTGAATCGTCGGGCTCACAGAGAAAGCCCAACGTGTACTGGCGCTGAGCACTAATTCACACAAACGCAGCTGTGTATCTGCTCACCAACAAGCCGATTTCGAACCAGTGGCAATAAATCCAGTCTCATCCTATTATTCCCCGGGTTTTTCATCCAAAGCAAGGACATCCGCCATGTACCGTTACGCCGGCAAGTCCATCGTCGTATCGCTGCTGACTTTCGCATTGCTGGGCGGCGTCGCCGCCGCGCATGCCGAAGCACAGCCTGAGCAAAAACCTGCAGTCCATCACACGCTGACGGCAGCGGAAGTCTTCAAACATACGGTGGCAATGCGCGGTCTGTTGCCGGTGCATGTGGACCGCAATGGCGGAAGGATTCTGATCACCTTGCCACCCGCACAAGCCGACAGCATCTCGGCACGTTTTCTGTACACCACCTCATTGCGCACCGGACTCGGCGCCGCACCCACATTTCTTGACCGCGGCCGCGTCGGCGACACGCAGATCATCGCCTTCCGGCGTTACGGCAACAAGGTCGCGGCGCTGTTCGAGAATCCGCGCTTTCGTGCTGCCGGCAGCAGCAGCGATTCCGGCAGCCCGGATTTCGCAACCTCGATCGTGTGGATGGGCGACATCGCAACCACCTTGCCCGATGGCAGCATGGTGGTGGACCTGTCCGGTTTTCTGACCGCCGATACATTAGGCATCGCGCAGTCGCTCGATCAGAGCAGCGACACCTTCGGTGTGGGCGGCTCGCAGGGCGCGGGCAAGGGCTTCAAGCTTGATCCCAAACTGAGCGCGGCTGACCCGACCTCGGTGAAACTGTTCCCGGACAATCTCGAAATCGACGCCGTGCAAACCTACGGCTCGAAGACACCGGGCGACGAAGTCGCCAACATCGCACCCGATGCACAGCAGATCAGCTTCACCGTGCATCACAGTTTCGTGCGTCTGCCCGGACCGGGCTTTCATCCGCGCAAGTTCGATCCGCGCATCGGCGGCTTTACCACACAAGTGGTGGATTTCGGTGCGCCGCTCGGCAGTGACGTGGTGCGCGACTACGCCAACCGTTTCCGGCTGGAGAAAATCAATCCCGGCGCGGCACGTTCGCGCGTGCGCAAACCGATTGTCTTCTATGTTGATCGCAACGCGCCGGAGCCCATCCGCAGCGCGCTGATGCAAGGCATCGGCTGGTGGGCGAAGGCGTTCGATGCCGCCGGCTACATTGATGCGTTCCAGGTAAAA
>DASUXE010000322.1:0-6935 GCA_036378075.1 Gammaproteobacteria bacterium | reverse complement strand
TGAGCAACGGCATGACGTGCGCCGATCCATGACCGGCACTGTGTCAGCCGCGCGGCTCGCTCTTGCGCAATTCTTTCGGTAGCGCGAACACCACGTGTTCAGGAATTCCCTCGGCTTCGCTGACGCTGTGCCCGCCCCAGGCCTTGAGCCGTTCCACGACCTGTTTCACCAGCACCTCCGGTGCCGAGGCGCCGGCTGTGACACCCACGGCCTTTTTATCGGCCAGCCATTCCCTGCGGATGTCTTCGGGACCATCGATCAGATAGGCATGCGCACCTTCATGCTCGGCGATTTCACGCAAGCGATTGGAGTTCGAACTGTTACGTGATCCGACCACCAGCATCACCTCGCAGCGATGCGCGAGTCTTTTCACCGCGTCCTGGCGGTTCTGCGTGGCATAACAAATGTCGTCCTTGCGCGGACCGTGCATGTCCGGAAAACGGGCGCGCAACGCGGCGATAATACGCGCGGTATCGTCCATCGACAGCGTGGTCTGGGTAACAAACGCTATCCGTTGCGGATCCTTGACTTGCAGTTTCGCCACGTCTTCCGGCGTCTGCACCAGATGAATTGCGCCGCCATGGCTGACATCGAACTGGCCCATGGTGCCTTCCACTTCCGGATGGCCTTCGTGCCCGATCAGAATCACGTCGAGCGCATCACGCGCATAACGGCTGACTTCCATGTGTACCTTGGTCACCAGCGGACAGGTTGCATCGAATACCCGCAGGCCGCGCCGTTCCGCCTCGCCGCGCACCGCCTTGGAAACGCCGTGCGCGCTGAATATCACAATGGCGCTGTCAGGCACTTCATTCAGCTCATCCACAAACACCGCACCAAGTTTGCGCAGACGTTCGACAACATAGCGATTGTGCACCACCTCGTGTCGCACATAGATCGGTGCACCAAACAGTTCCAGGGCACGTTCCACGATGTCGATGGCGCGGTCGACACCGGCACAGAATCCGCGCGGATTGGCAAGCAGGATATCCATCAGACTATCTTACTCTCCACGAACCGGCCGATCACGTCGCTGACGAAACAGGCCGTCCAGCACCAGCATCACCGCGCCGACGGTAATCGCCGAATCGGCAATATTGAAGGCAGGATAAAACCATTGCTGGTAGTGCACCTGAATGAAATCGATTACGTAACCGTGCCAGAGTCTGTCTATGACGTTACCGATCGCGCCACCCGCAACCAGCGCCAGCCCGCACGCGATCCAGCGAATGCCTTCTCCCGACAATCGCGACATCCAGATCACGATTCCGGAGGTGATCAGCAGCGCCAGCAGGATAAAAAACCAGCGCTGCCAACCGGGCTGATTCGCCAGAAAACTGAACGCAGCGCCGACGTTGTGAAACAACACAATATTGAACACCGGCAGTACCCGGATGCTGTCGAACAGGTGAAGATGCGAGGCGATCAGCGCTTTGCTGCACTGATCCAGTATCACGACGGCCAGCGACAACCATAACCAGTGAAGTTGCCGGTAATTTGTTGTTGAGGTGTTCATGCGTAGCGCCGCACCTCGCCGTCACCGGTGATATTTTCGAGGCAGCGGGCGCAAAGGCCCGGATGTGTCTGATCTCGCCCGACTTCTTCACGATGGTGCCAGCACCGCTCGCATTTCTGCCACTTGCTGGCTTGCACGCCGATCCACAGGCCAGCGGGCTCAACCGCCGCGACGGCTTCGCCCGGACGTGCTTCGGCATCGTGCACGCGCGCGTACGATGTAATCAAGGCGAACCGCAGTTCATCGCCGAGCGTGCGCAGGATCGAGGCCAGCCCGGGATCGCAATACAGATCCACTTCCGCATCCAGCGACGAACCAACGGCACCGGCGACACGCAATTTCTCCAGCTCCCTGCGCACTTCCTCGCGCACGTTGAGTACGGTCTGCCATACCTCCATGTTGACCGCGCCGGGTTTCGGCAGGTCATACCATGTCGCAACGAACACCGATGCCTCCCGCTGCCCCGGCAGCTGCTGCCAGACCTCGTCGGAGGTAAAGCTCAGGATCGGCGTCAGCCAGCGCACCATCGCTTCCGCTACGTGATACATCGCAGTCTGACAGGAACGGCGCGCCACACTGTCAGCACGCGTGGTGTATTCGCGATCCTTGACCACATCCAGATAGAAGCTGCTCAGATCCACTATGCAGAAGTTGTAGATCTTCTGATAGATCACGTGGAACTGGTAATTGTCGTAGGCCTGCCGGATTTCCGCCTGCAAGCGCGCGGCCTTCGCCAATAACCAGCGATCCAGATCCAGCAGCTTGTCAGCCGGCAATTGATGCCGGGCCGGATCGAAATCGTACAGGTTCGCCAGCAGATAGCGCAGCGTGTTGCGCATCTTGCGATAGGCTTCCGCCGTGTGTTTCAGGATATTGTCCGAGACCGAGAGTTCGCCGCTGTAATCAGTGGCGGCAACCCATAGCCGCAACACGTCGGCGCCCAGCGAATCGATCACTTTCTGCGGCACCACCACGTTACCGATCGACTTGGACATTTTGCGGCCCTGCTCGTCCACAGTGAATCCGTGGGTAAGCACACCCTTGTAAGGAGCTTTGCCGCGAATCGCGACCGACGTCAGCAGCGAGGACTGGAACCAGCCGCGATGCTGATCGGAACCTTCCAGATACAGGTCGGCCTTCTGCTCCGCACCGATACCGAGGCGTTTTTCACCCACGCAATAATGCACCACGCCGGAATCGAACCAGACATCCAGAATGTCCTTCACCTTCTCGTACTGCGCGGCTTCATCGCCCAGCAATTCGGCCGCATCCAGATCAAACCAGGCATCAATGCCGTGCTGCGCGACTCGCCGGGCAACCGTTTCCAGCAGTTCGGTGGTGCGCGGATGCAATTCACCGCTGTGCTTGTGCACGAACAGCGCAATCGGCACGCCCCAGGTGCGCTGGCGCGAGATGCACCAGTCGGGCCGGTTCACCACCATGCCCTCGATGCGGCTTTCGCCCCAGGCCGGGGTAAACCGCACGCGTTTGATTTCCGCCAGCGCATCGCGCCGCAGACCGTTTTGATCCATGCCGATGAACCACTGCGGTGTGGCCCGGAAAATCACCGGCGACTTGTGACGCCAGCAATGCGGGTAACTGTGCCGGTACGGTTCCGTGTACAGCAACATGCCGTGCTCACGCAGCACTTCGATGATGTGCGCGTTGGCCTTGAACACGAATTCGCCGGCAAACATCGGCGTGCCGGGAATGAACACGCCGCCACTGTCCACCGGGTTATCCACCGGCAGCCCGTATTTCATGCCGACCGCGAAATCTTCCTGACCATGACCGGGGGCCGTGTGCACTGCACCGGTACCCGCATCGAGGGTCACGTGATCGCCCAGAATCACCGGCACGACCCGGTCATAAAACGGATGCCTGAGTTTCAGGCCTTCAAGTTCCTGGCCGACTGCGTGAGCAAGCAAGCCTTTAAAAGTTGCGCCGGTCGTTTGCGTGATCAGCTCCTGCAACTTGCCGGCGATCAACAGCCGTTGCGGCTTGCCGTCGACTTCGTATTGCGCGAGCACGTATTCAAATTCCGGATGCAGCGCGACCGCCTGGTTAGCAGGCAAGGTCCACGGCGTGGTGGTCCAGATCAGTACCGATAAGGGCCCTTCGCCAACATTCTTTCCAACCTGCATCTTTGACAGCAACGCTTTTTCATCCTGCACCGGAAACATCACATAAATCGACGGCGAAGTCTTGTCCTCGTATTCGACCTCCGCTTCCGCCAGCGCTGAACCGCAGTCCATGCACCAGTGCACGGGTTTCAAACCTTTATATAAGTGTCCGCGACGGATCACTTCAGCCAGCGCCCGCAACTGGTCGCCTTCGAACTGCGGCGCCATGGTCAGATAAGGTTGCTCCCAGTCGCCCAGCACACCGAGGCGTTTGAAATCCTTGCGCTGACCATCCACCTGTTCCTGCGCATAGGCACGACAGGCGGCACGGAACGCTTTGGCATCGACCTTCTGGCCGGCCTTGCCGATTTTCTTTTCAACCTGTTGCTCGATAGGCAGACCGTGACAATCCCAACCTGGTATGTAAGGCGCATCGAATCCGTCGAGATTGCGCGACTTGACCACGATGTCCTTCAGCACCTTGTTCACGGCGTGGCCGATGTGAATGTTGCCGTTCGCGTACGGCGGTCCATCCTGCAAGATGAACCGCGGCTTGCCGGCGCGCGCCTTGCGAATCTGCGCATATACATCCTGCTCTTCCCAGCGCGCCAGGAATTCCGGCTCGCGTTGCGGCAGATTGGCGCGCATCGGAAAATCGGTGCGCGGAAGGTTCAGGGTATCTTTGTAATCAGCCACAATTGTCTTCCATCTTTCTTCAATCAGTTAACGGTGTGTTGCTTCAACCAGCTGCGTGCTTCGGCAACATCCTGCTGCATCTGCAGTTGGAGCGCTTCCAGACTTGCGAAGTTCATGTCGTCGCGCAGCCGGTGCAACAGCTCCACGCACACACGGCGCCCGTACAGGTCACCGTCGAAATCGAATACAAAGGCTTCCAGCAACGGTCCGGCGCCGCCGACTGCCGGCCGGTTGCCCACGTAGGCAATGCCCTCACGCGGAACGGCATCGATGCCGTGGATGCGCGCCGCAAAAATGCCGCGCACCGGCACCACCCGCCGCCGAAGTGCAATATTAACAGTCGGAAATCCGAGCTTGCGCCCGAGTTGTGCACCGTATAGGACGTGCCCGCTGAGCGCAAATGGCCGTCCCAGCATGGCCGCGGCCTGCGCCAGTTCACCGGCTGCAAGTGCCTCGCGGATCCGCGTACTGCTGATGCGCTCGCCCGCCTCCAGCAACACGCCGGTGTCTTTCACTTCGAACCCGTGCCGCGCACCGGCCTGCTGCAACAAGGCAAAATCGCCGCGCCGCGCATGGCCGAAACGAAAATCGTCGCCGACCACCAGATAGCGCACGCCGAGACCGCCCACCAGCACCCGCTCGATGAAATCCTCTGGCGACATTTGCGCCATCTGCCGGTTGAAGCGTAGGCACAACACCCGGTCCACGCCCTGTCCGGCCAGCGCGGGGGCTTTCTCGCCGAAGCGCATCAAGCGTGCCGGCGGTGCATCCGGCGCGAAAAATTCCTGTGGCGTCGGTTCGAAGACAATCACCGTCGCTGGCGCCGAAAATGCCCGGGCCTGTTGCTTCAGTTCCCGCAGTACAGCCTGATGACCCCGGTGCACGCCATCGTAATTGCCGATACTGGCGACCACACCACGGTGCCGGGGTTTCAAGTTGCACAGACCGCGAATCAGTTCCACGCCAGCTTTTCCATTCGATGAGATTGCTTACGCACCTTTGGCACGCAGATCACGCACCCTGAAGCCGATCAGGAACAGCACGGCGAAATACACCAGCATCGCCAAGCCAACCCAGAACGCAAGCCAGGCACCGCGGTGCAAGGCGCTGCGCGTAAACCAGGTGTCGAGCCCGCGGGTTCCCCACCACAACATGCCGCCCATCACCAGATTGGCGATCAGCACGCGCAACAGCAGCGGCTGCCAGTTGGCGCCGGGTTGATAAACGCCCTCCTTGCGCAAGCCGCGGTACAGCAGACCGGCATTGACGAAAGCGGCCAGCGAAGTGGACAAGGCGAGGCCCGCATGCGGCGCCTTCCAGCCGTGCATCGCCCAGGGAATGGTAATGATCCCGTTCAGCACGATATTGGCGATGACCGAGATGACACCGATGCGCACCGGCGTGCGCGTGTCCTGTCGCGCGTAATAACCCGGCGCCAGCACTTTGACCAGCGTGAAGCCGAGCAGGCCGAGCGAATAGGTCATCAGCGCCGCGGACGACATGCGGGTCGCGGTGGCATCAAACGCACCGTAATTGAACAGGGTCGCCAGAATCGGTCCCGCCAGCACCATCAACCCCATCGCTGCCGGCAGCACCATCACCGCGGTCAATCTTAGTGCCCAATCCATGGTTGCGGAAAAGCCAAGATTGGATTTCGCCGCGTAATGCTGAGCAAGATGCGGCAGGATCACGGTGCCGAGTGCAATCGAAAACACGCCCAACGGGAATTCCATGATGCGGTCCGCGTAATACAGCCAGCTCACGCTGCCGGTCACCAGGAACGACGCAATCAGCGTATCCACCAGCATATTGATCTGCGACACCGACGAGCCGAACAGCGACGGCAGCATCAACTTCATGATGCGCGACACGGCTTCGTGCCCGGCGGCCATCCGCGGCCGCGGCAACAACCTGATGCGCAGCAGGAAGGGCACCTGAAAGGCGAGCTGCACCACGCCCGCGACAAACACGCCCCAGGCCAGCGCCATGCCCGGTTGAGCCAGATGCGGCGCCAGCCAGATCACCGCGGAGATCATCACCAGATTGAGCAGCACCGGCGTGAAAGCAGGCACCCCGAACTTCCCATAGGTATTCAGGATCCCGCCGGCAAACGCCGTCAGCGAAATAAACATCAGATACGGGAAAGTCACCCGCAGCATCTGCACGGTGAGTTCATATTTGGTCTGATGGACGCTGAAGCCCGGCGCGAAAATCCACACCACCACCGGCGCCGCGACCACCCCAATCAGGGTCACGCCGAACAACACCAGACCGAAGGTCCCGGCCACACGGTCGGCCAGTTCCTTGACCTCCCGATGCTGGCGGGTGGTCTTGTACTCCGATATCACCGGCACGAAGGCCAGCGAGAACGCGCCTTCGCCGAAGGTCCGGCGCATGAAGTTGGGCACCTTGAAGGCCACGAAAAAGGCATCCATGACCATCCCGGCGCCGAAATAGCGGGCCATCACCATATCCCGGATGAAGCCGAGGATACGGGACAGAAAGGTCATGCCACCCACCAGGGAAGTGGCCTTGAACAGGGCGCGGGACATGGGCCGGAGTCCTGAAAATCGGGGAGTTATAAGAGCCGGCATGATACC
>DASUXE010000321.1:0-2948 GCA_036378075.1 Gammaproteobacteria bacterium | reverse complement strand
TTCGTGTGCAGCTCCGCGACCGACGCCGACACCGGCTTCTTCGTGAGCGTGCTGCCGAGCGGCTCGCCGCGGCACTGGCAGATCAACACTTCAGGAGGACACACGCAGGCGCGACTCCATTCGCGGAACGCTTCCTTTACGCGGCGGTCTTCCAGCGAGTGATACGACAGGATGACGAGCACGCCGGCCGACTCGAGACGGTCGCGCAAGGCCGGCAAGGCACGCTCCAGCACTTCCAGCTCGTTGTTCACGGCGATGCGCAGCGCCTGAAAGATGCGCGCCTTGTCCTGCGCATCGAGCCGCGGGCCGAGCGCACGATGCATGGCAGCGACCAGGTCGTCGCTGGTCTTGAACGGATGCGTCTTGCGATGATGCACGATGTCGCGCGCCAGGCGCCGCGAACGCCGCTCTTCGCCGTAGTGGTAAAAAATGTCCGCGAGATCGTTTTCTGCGAGGTGATTGAGCAGATCGGCGGCCGTGTGCCCGGCCGGACTCATGCGCATGTCCAGCGGCGCGCCCCTGCTGAAGGAGAAACCGCGCTCGATCGAATCGATGTGCCGTGAGGAAATTCCCAGGTCCAGCAGCGCGCCCGCAAGCGAGGGCTCGCCCGATTCCGCGGCATCCGCGAAATTCGCGCGCACCATCTGCAAACGATCGCCGTACTTCTCCAACCTCTTTGCCGCCACTGCGAGGGCCTCCGGATCCTGGTCCACACCGATTACGTGTGTGAGCGAACTGGCTTCCAGTATCGCTTCCGTATGTCCCCCGCCACCGAGAGTGCCGTCGAAATAGACGCCACCCCTTTCAGGCTGCAAATAGGTGAGGACCTCTCTCACCATGACGGGGACATGGTATTGTTCGGTCACTTCGTTCCCTTACATGCACGGGCACGGTGCAACGGGCATGTGCATGATTTCCGCATCACGAGCACGTGCATGATGCCCGTGCCCAGCATCCACTATCTGAAAATCTTCGGCGCGTATTGCGCGAACTGTGCGGCCTCCTCGCCAACAGCGCTGTCAAACAGCGCCGGATTCCAGATTTCGACTTTATCGATCGCGCCGACGAGCATGACTTGCTGCTCGAGCTGCGCGGCTTCCTTGAGTCGCGCCGGAATCAGAATTCGACCCTGGCTGTCCGGTGCGCATTCGACCGCACCCGACATCATGCGCAAAACCCACATGCGCGCTTCCGGCTGATGCTTGAGCAGGTCGCGAACCCGCTCTTCGACCTGCAGCCATTCGCCTTCCGGATAAAGCGCGAGCGCGGGCGGGTACGGCTGGAGCAGTACAAACCGCTGGTCCGCCGCCTCGCGCCGAAACGCGGCCGGCAAACTCACGCGGCCTTTATCGTCCAACTGGTAGAGGTAGCTACCGAGAAACTTTCCCAGTCCTCTGCCTGCTTGCATGCCCGCCACTTTTAATAGGGTGAAGCCCTCGGGAGTGCCCAGGGGTCGGTACCACTGTTCCCCACTAGTCCCCACTTGGCGCCACTAAGCTAGGTCTGGCCCCCCACTTCGCGCAATACTCTTCCTTTGCCGCGTAAGTGCCGGTGCCGCACCGGGAAACGAGCCTGACCGGGTACGGGTACGGGTATGGGTACGGGTATGGGTACGGGTATGGGTACGGGTATGGGTACGGGTATGGGTATGGGTACGGGTACGGGTATGGGTATGGGTACGGGTACGGGTATGGGTATGGAGGTTCGAATGGTGGAAAGGGGGTTAGTGACGCGGCATTACACTGAAATTGGCAGGCGGGTGGCCCACTGGCCGCCACCAGAACATCGATTAGCGACTACGGGATTGCAGCCAGTCGTTGCACTTCTGTTTGGGCCACCACGTTGTCAACCAATCCCGTTCCCATTCCCAAACCCATTCCCGTACCCCAACCCATTCCCGTACCCCAACCCATTCCCGTACCCCAACCCATTTCTGTACCCAGACCCATTCCCATTCCCGTCCCCGTACCCCGTACCCGGCCAGCGGAAAAGAAAAAAAGGCCGGAGCGAGCAGTGACTCACTCCGGCCTTGTCGGCAGGAAAAAAGAAGTGCGGGCGGCTAGCCGCGCTTAATGATCTGGTTCTGAATGTCAATGTACTGCTTCACGGCGCTGATCGTCTGGCCAAGGTTCACGCCGCGTGTCGAGCCCGCATACTCATCGACACCGTCCGCCTGCAACAGGCTGAGTGCGCGCTGGAACAGCGGCAGGGCTGCGCGGGCTGCCTTGGGTGTCTGCGGCTTGGCGAGGCTGATGCCGCGCTGGTAGTAAACCATGCCGCTCCAGAAATTCGCCATGCCGCGGCTCTTCGCATCCTGCGCCAGGTCGCGCGCAGCCGCAAAGTAATCGAGCGCGGCATCGAAGCTGTTGGCGCGGTACTTCTCGAAGCCCGGACGGAAGACCAGGTTCACGGCCGTCTCGGCGTCAATGTCGCCCTTCTGGATGGCAACCCGGAATGCCGCCGTCGCATCGCTCAGCTTGTTGGCGTCGAGCAGCCACTGGGCGCGCCGAGACGCCACACGCGGCGTCTTCGGATCGCGGGCCGCGACAGTGTCGAGCGCAGCGAGCGCTTCATTCAGCCTGCCGGTCTCTTTCAATGCATTGGCGTAGGCCAGCCAGACGCCTGCGTCGCTGCCCTTGGCGGCAACTGCCTTCTGCGCAATGTCCATCGCTTCCGGACCGCGATTCACCTGCAGCAGTGCCAGCACGTAGTTCTGCAGGATGTTCGGATCCGTCTCGTTGCCCTTGGCAGCATAGACGTGTCCATAGTACTTCACGGCAGTATTGAAGAACTGCGCCTGCTTGTCGGCTTCCGTCTTGGCGGCGGCCGCGATCGCGAAGTGGCCCGCGTAGGTGTTCAGATCGACGCTCGCGGTGTCCGCGGCAAGACCTTCCTCGATGATGCGCAGGGCGCCTTCCGGATCACCGTTCTTGCTGGCTTCGGCGGCA